>NZ_JAZHCT010000017.1:0-152051 GCF_036541265.1 Paenibacillus sp. IITD108
TATTATAAGTTTAAACTCAATCTCTTGATTCGTTAATAAATGGTTGCAACTTAAGTAAAATTAAATGAAGTATGTTTCGTTCCTTCTTTTTCATTTCCTCTAAATTATTTTTTATTTTTTTCATGTCTTCCAAATTATTATTAATTTTTTTTATTTCCACCAAATTCTTTGTAACATTGATTTTTAACATTAAATTTCTTGTAATTTGAGCGATTTGTTCCAATTCATAATAACCCATTATTTCATCAGAGAGTTTTAATTCTTTTTGTTTGTTTTCCATATGTTTCAGTCGTACTATCATCAATTTTTTATGTTCCCATATTAAATGAAGAGGCCTATGATCTATAGTATTATTATTAATTTCATAGTAATCCATTACTTTGTCATAAACTTGTAACCCATAATAAAAATCTTCTAGTTTTGTATTAATTAAACCACCAAAACGTAAACTTGTATTTTCACAATTTAAATAATCATACATTTGTTTATATATCCAATTAAAGTCAAGTTTATAATTAAAAATATTTTCTCTAAATGTCATTAAGTGAGTGAATTCTGAGAAAAACTCTAGTTCACTATTATTTAAACTTAAAAATGCTTGTTCGAAGTTTGCGAAAGAAACTTTTATTTTACTAAATTTACCATTAATATCATATCCGGAAATGTAAAATAGTTGATTATTTTCATCGTATCCATATACCAGAATTGCATGTGGAAAATAATATTTATTCAGATTTGCTTTTGTATTATTGATATAAAACTCATCAACTCTTGTTGAAATATACATGCCCAGATCAATACATTTAATAAAAAAAGAAATAGGATCATTTTCACTCCAACTCATAATGCTTGATCTTGTCACACATTCTGAATGTAACCAAGGTGAGGTGGAAAATCTGGGATCAATAGTATAAAAATCACACCAATCAGTAGGAAGACTAGTGATATAATTCTTATGAACCTTTATTTGAATATATTGACTTAATAACCAATCTAGTGTTTGCTCATGATTGCATAGTACACTTAATGGAATGGAATGTTTAGGGTAGACAGATACAATTGGTTCTGAAACTGGTAGGATTCGCATGATAATCTCCTTTGAACTATTTAGTAATTTTAAGAACTTTTAGGTGTAATAAATGTTTCGCTACAATATGCAATCATAACGTCTTAGATGAGCGTACTCCTCTTTGTAATTTAAGTTTTGACCTTCTGTTGTTCCCATCCTTGTTTGGAGTATTATTTTTTATTAGAAGTTTTCTCTTGTATAAGTCGCTGATTTTTACGCAAAAGTGCATCTTTATCTTTCATAAATACTTCTCTTAAAAAGGTCTTCATTTAATTTAATGTCTTAAAGATTCCATAACATATCCATATATAGAAAGTTAAGCGTTTTCTATCTTTAATAAGTTTGTACATACTATACTAGTTTCAGTGGATTGTGAAAAAAATCTCCTTTCTCTTTACATAAAAAAAATAATTTTATACATTATGTTACATTATTCAGATCCCGTCAATACATTTTATGGAAAAAGCGTTATTATACAGGACTTATGATGTTCATTAGGGTGATTTGGCCAGTAGCTATCTATAAGACTTAGAAAGTGACTAGCTTTTATGTCAAAATCTCCTTCGATTATTGATGCAAAACTGGCAACTAGTTTCCTCATTTACGTATAATTCCCTAAGTAATTAGATTTATCTCCATCAATTTTTTGTTCCTATTAATTTTGCAATATCAGAATTATACTTAGTTAATCTCAGCAACATTTCTGCACGCATTTCATGGACAATGCCAAACTTTTCTTCATTCCGCGACAAATATAGCGGTAATATAAAATACCATCACTACTTGTTTCTCCTTCAGATATCCTGATGTTACGGCTTTTAAGTCTCGTTTTAAAGCGTAGTAATCATCTGAAATACTATACATGATGACTTCTAGGCATCGAATACTAACTCCCTTTAAGGTTATTTTGCAAGCCCAACATCCTCAGTTGATTTCTGGGTTATCGTTATTAAATGAGGAAACAGAATTTTGTCTCTTTTCATCTCTAATTCCTCTTGAGTTGGTCTAAATGCCTGATCCGCTGATCATAGTGTCCCGGATATCCGGTCAAAAGCATTTTTCCCCTAACGAATGTAACCATCCAGTTTGTTCATTTATATTAGCCTCCAATCTGTCCAGACCTTTCCCTTGCAACGCTAGTTTCGAAAGACGATGCTCCTGATCGCCACATCGCCAAAACGGTCTTTTATAGCATCCACAGCTCTCTCTAGGTCAAATATTTTCGGCGGTAATCAAATAAGTCCAGCTGCTGCACCTTTTCGCTCGAGAGTTGTGTCAGAGCTATTGCAATGCGGCTGACTGGAATTCCCTTCCATCATATTAAATAGATGAAATACAGCTGCTGATAATTCTAATTCATGTGTAAGTGATGTTGGATTGAGAAGGGGCCTTTGCCTGTTAAAGACGTTCGCTCCCCTCCCAACTGTTTCGCCTATCCCCAATTGCGCCTCTGTACTCCCATGCTGCCTGATCGCCGACATACCTCTAAACAAAGCTCTAGTAGCATGCCTCTATAACAGCTTATTGGTATAAAGGAATGATCAAAATGCCTTACCGTGACTTACTGACTCGAGTGCTCCCCTAATAGAGCACAACTGGACTCGGGTCACCACGAGCTGTTGTCTGTTGCAGTGTCATTTGACTATTTGTACATTGCTAATAGAGATGAATGAAAAATGGTTAGTTGAAAATAAATACAGTGAAATGAAAGAGTGTCACGAGTGGCGAAAGCAAACAGCAAAGACAACCAAAAAACCTACTCATAACGAGTAGGTTTTTTGTACGAGATTTTACACACAAATTTGGACTTGACCACAATTACACTACTTGCGAAAATGGTAATTTATTAATAAAAGTAACCTTCGTTATTTTAACATTTGAATAACGAAGTGAATGCGAGGTTAACCGTTCGTTATTAGACAAAAAATTGTCTATTTGCCAATACTCATGCGGCTTCAAGGATAACTGCCTAGCTAGCCGATCTCAAAGAACCAGATTCGCTAGACAAGATGCTTCCGTAGTAGCTATCACTAACTCTAACTTGTCGGGTATTATTTATAATTGAAAAACCTAAGAGATTAGCTCTAATTTTAATAACAAGCTGCGGGCTATTTGACGTTTAAATTAAGCCTGGTCTGATAAAGTTTTGGTGTACAGCCATATTTCTTTCTAAACGCCTCAATAAACTGCGAGGTTGAAATATACCCAACTCTCCGAGAAATATCGGTTATCTTAAACTCTTCCTTCTGAAGCAAATCAGCCGCACGCTCGAGCCGGATTTGTTGGAGATGTTTAATGGGGCTAATACCAAAAATTTTCTTGTATGTATTGCTAAGGTATGTTGGATGACAAGAAATTAAATCGGCCATGTATTGTAAGCATAATGGTTGACCGTAGGACCGTCTGATTAACCTGTTGATCTTAATTATACGCGTATCGAATTTACTGACAAGTCTTGCAGTCTCATTAGGCAATGAATCCTTTTCCCGAAGTAAATTAATTTCTATCCTCATTGTTCGGACATTCATAATGATTATTCTCCATATGATGAGTTTTTGAAATTCGCTATTTTTTCGGTTGCGCTCTTGGCTAGACTAGTTGAAAATCCAGTGCCAAATTATTGAAGTGGTAATCATTCACATCAATCTCAGCAATATCTATTTATCTGATAATTGATTTAAAATAAATAATATATGTAGAGTTTGATATTCTGTTCTAATTTTTTGTGATCCCACTTTATTTTAACTCTCAACTTTAGCAAATAAGAATGATGTTACTGGGAATAGTAGACAACCAAAGTTGGGGTTGCGCCTAATTAGATCCGAAAGTCTTCTACCCGTTAGCGTCGCTTATCAGGCGGATATAGTGGCTCTACCTAAAAATTAGTGCTTTGCCGCATTAATAGCATTCTAAGGCTATCTGAGAGAAGCGGGCAGCCGTCCCAACTTTCGGTCCCAGTCTCAAAATTACAAGATCAGGGTGGATGCACATTTTTATCTTTTATTTGAACGCTGGTCAAATAATCGAACTATAGCGTCCGGACCAAATCGTGTATCATGATATATTATTCGATATTATGCTGTTTGAGCACAAGCGTCACGGCCAAATTCACGGTGCTAAGCGTTGAGAGATAACCGCTCTGGCGTGTGCTGACCGGGGACTTCGTGAAAGTGAAAACCCTGACCGTCCACGGTAATGTAGCAGAGATTGGATTAACGAATGTACCGCCAGGAAAAACCGTTAATTCTAATGTGAAACTGGATGGATCAATGATTCGGTTCTTCTTGAGGGGTGCAATGACATGGAACCTATGAGGTTGCAGTTATTGACCTCTTTCTGTCTAGCTAACCATTAGGAAGTGAATGATCGCTTTCAATTGCCTGATAGGCTCAGATCTTGTCGGCGGCCAAATTATTCTTGGTCTTGAAGGTGAATTGCTTAGCTAAACAATACACTCCAATAATAAGCTAATCGCCCCGCCGTCGGTGGATATATTCTAAGCAATAGCCTAGCGGTCGTGGTTTTCAGAAGCCATTTTCCTGAAATTCACTTGAATGGCGATTGATCCAAAGACACTCCCACATATTGTTAAAATGATAAAATTGTTCTTCTGAAAAAAGATCGCCAATCAGAAGAATCTTCACACCTAAGTTTATATACTGAGCAAGGTATAGGGCTACTTCCTCATAACTGCCAACCAAATAAGGATCGGATGATTTCCCTCTTAGAAAAGCCCCCATCCAAAAAACATCATCATAAACTTCTTGTTTCAATGCAAGGTTTGCCATTGTTCTAGTATTACTTGCACTCGAGTTTTTACGAACACGCGTTCTCGTTAAACCATCTTTATCTGATGGGAACCTGGATTCGGCCACATCCCACGCTTCTGCAGATGTTGGCCTTGTAATAATCGAGATACGAATCGCAATTCGAATTTTCGATCCCATTATTTTTTCAACGTAAAATTTTTCGAATATATTAAAGGGTTCAGGCCGAAATAAGGTAACGTCACCATATTTCTGCGCCGAAGATATTGCTTCAGAAGAGTTGCCTGCCACGAAAAATACTGGCATTTGTTCCTCTGTTATAATAGGTGAAATGTGAAGTCCTTGTAGTTTGTAATACTCCCCCTCATAAACAACTGGTAATTTACTCACCAATATTTCCCGCAGGATGGTTGTGTATTCTTCCAGTCTATTAAATCTGGCTGATTTATCGGCAAGCATAGCATTTACTTCTTTTAATTCTGATTCGCGGCTTCCACTCAATAAATTAATATTGATTCTTCTATTGTATAGGTAATTTAAACTTTGGATCATTTTAGCTGCAGTGAATGGAGGTAACATATATGGTTGCGCTGCGATTAAAGGTATCAGCTTTTCGGTATTTGACAAAACTACAGATGCCATTACCCATGGATCCAATACGTGATGGTTAGTAAATAAAAGAAGGCCATCGAATCCCGATTGCTCTGACAACCTGGCTATATTAATTACATCTGAAAGGTAATCTTTACTTGAATTATGTGGAGGTAAACTAGAATATAATTGTATCTTCTCCAATACTATTGCTCCTCTCAGTCTCTTTAAAAGCTCGATTTATGCCAATTCCAGTTATATCAAGATGAACTCAAGAACTTTATGATCAAAGTGTGACCCCATGTAACCGGTACAGCCATTTGTTTGTTGGTTTAAGAGTGCTTTTTTCAACTGAGCATATTAACCTTCGGATTTTTTACTTAAGATGTCTTGGATGACATTCAATATCTTTTTTTTCGTGGAAAATGTCTCACTAGTTAATAGTTCATCAGGAATTGTAATATCATATATCTCTTCAATTTCTACTATCAGTCTAATCATTTTTAATGAATCTAATCCAATTAGTCTTAAGTCCTGATCATCGTTAAAGGTTTGAGATGATATATTTTTTACAATCAGTCCTGTTAGTTTGTCTTCCATTTTTCAGCATTCCTTTCAGGCGGTTAGTCCCTATCTTAACCAACATTAATACAATCTCTGAGATATACTTTCTTCTCAAGTATAATCTGCCTTTTGTAATCTGACTCGATGCAGGTGTGAAAGGGTAATATAATTCGTTTAGTTTCTAATCTAATTCGTCTGTTTTGGAAAGAAAGTATAAATGTCATTTAATGAAAGGAGATAATTCTGCCAAGCTATTAATGGAACTTGAATTATTCAAAATTCCAGTTAAAGTATCTCTAACCTACAATCTTACATTTCACCTCCAATAAATATACATTATAACAAAATGAACCATATAAATGAATTTGATATGTAAAATTTGATATTATTTGTTATTTAGATTGGCTTTATCAGACAATTGGAAATATTCAAAAGTGATTTGATCATTCATTCTTTTTCTCTCGAATTTGTATATACTGTAAAAGGCTAATCATGCCAGCCTTCGGATCGTTTTTGAACAAGATCATCTTAATTACTATTTCGTATATTTAACTACAATTGCCCCAGACCAAAAGATACTTTGAAACGGTCCTTTCTTAATGATGGATGTTCTTTGTTCATGCAGACTTGACGGGGCTGTTGCCATTTTGAAATTTTTATTCATGTCAGGTATACGCAAAGTAGGAAACAAATTAATTATTTCATTTGCTTAATCGGCTCGTAGTTATGCATAGCTTATAAACCGATTTCCTGAACGGGCTTCCGAAAGAGTGTACGATACGTCTCGTTCCGGTGCCACAACTCCTGGTGAATACCTACATCTTCAATCAGACCCTCGTTTAATATTACAATACGATCAGCTTTTATGATGGAAGACAACCGATGCGCAATTATTAGAACTGTACGCTTGCCCGACAGTTGCTGAAGCCTGCAATTGATTTCCTTTTCAATCTCAAGATCGAGTTGCGATGTCGCCTCATCCAGCAAGATAATCGGGGCCCTCGACAAAAGTACCCGAGCCAGAGCAAGCCGTTGTTTTTGCCCTCCAGATAGTTGTATGCCCCGCTCGCCGATCATCGTTGAATAATTTTCTGGAAGTTTAAGCACAAATTCATCCATATGTGCCAACCGGCAAGCCTCCATAATTTCTTCATCTGTCGCCGTTGGTCTTCCCAGTCGGACGTTGTCAAACACTGACAGATTAAAAATTGTGGGATCCTGCATAACGACAGCGATCTCACTCTGTAAGTCACGTGGCCTAATACTCGCTATGTCTCTACCGCCAACCTCTATCCGCCCTGCCATTGGCGCGTACAAGCCAAGCAATAACTTAGCGATCGTACTTTTTCCGGAACCGCTTTTACCAACAAGTGCTACAGTCTGACCTTTTTCGACACAGAAAGTTATGGATTGTAGCGCTGGATCTTGCTTCCCTACATATTTAAAACTGACGTTATCGAATTTAACTTGATGGTCTGGTATAATAGGACACTGAGCAAATTTCGATATTTTGCCGGTTACCGCATCCAGCTCATCTAATACAGTTTTAACCTTTTCCAAAGAAGGAATATCATTAGCCAATTGCATATCAAGATCCCCAATTTTTCCAAGATGAGTGAAAAATTGCTCATAGTATTTCATAAACACCAATAGACTTCCGATTGAAAGTTCTCCGTAAATTATTAGTAATCCTCCAATGAAGTATAAATTCATGCGTGTAATAAAAAAATCTTTAACTGCCTGAAACGATCGATTCCCATACCAATATAGATGTTTTTTGAAAAAAGCTTCGATAAGTTTGTGCCAATATTCGGTGAATATAATTGAGCTTCGTTTTTCCATGCCATTCGCTTTAGTTTCTTTCCACCCACGAATGGAATTCTGCAACCAACCTTCATATCGTCCGTACACTTCACGATATTGCTCGGAAGCTAATCTTGTACCTCTTCCAAGCCTTTTAGTCATCCAAAACGAAATCGGCACCATCAGCATTCCGAATATTGCCAGTTGCCAACTAAATAAAAATAACATTACTGCGCCAAACATCAGAAACGCCCAACTATATCCATATTCGAGTATGTGAGATTTTAGAAATCGATCCACCGTTAGCGTATCTTGATCAATTCGATTTTTGAGATCGCCCCGGTCCGAGAGTTCGAACTTTTCAAACGGCATGCGCATATAGTGACTCCAAATAGACCTTCGAATAGCGAATGTAAGGCGATTAGTAAGTTTGTTTCCCGCCACCGTTTGTCCGTAAATCACTAAACTTTCCACAATATAAATACACAAATAACCAATGCATACAAGCCAAAGTACACCGAGCTCTCGATTCACCATAACTCGATCTACTAATACTTTGAAGAGTAACGGAGAGATAAGACTCAGTGCCAGAAGCGCAATCTTGAAGCCGGTCAGTAAAATCAGTTGCGTTTGGAAGCGTTTCCATTGATGTTGGAATGCATAGAGCCAGTTCAGCCTATCCCTGAAAAATGATCGATTCAAATCACCTTTTCCTCCTTGTACTCTGCATATTGCTCTTGGAAAAGTTTTTGATATGTGTCGCTAGTCTGTAATAGTTCCTGATGCTGCCCATACGCGACAATTCGGCCCTCTTCCAGAACGGCAACTTTATCCGCCGTGAGTATTGACGAAAGTCGATGGGCAATAATAATTTTTGTCGAGTGTTCACCTAACTGTTTCAAATTTGTTTTAATTGCTTCTTCAGCTTCTCTATCGAGTGCTGAAGTGGCTTCATCAAAAACAAAAATACGGGGTTGCTTTAGAAATATTCTCGCTATTGCAATACGCTGCTTTTGCCCGCCAGACATAGATATGCCAGAAGCACCTCCGATTATCGTATCAAGCCCTTTAGGTAAACTTCTTACATAATCCTCAATATACGCTGACTGACAAGCCATCCAAAGCTGGTTATCAGATAGGGATGTATTTCCCCACTGCAAATTTGCACGAATTGTTCCTTCGAACAAGAATGGCTCCTGTAGCGCGACAGCGATAGATTTACGGACTGATGAATGTATGCAATCCTTAATAGACATACCATCGATCCATATATGACCTTCACTCGGCTCGTAAAAGCGTAGTAACAGTGAGATTAACGTGGTCTTACCGCTTCCGCTTTTTCCTACTATGGCTACCGTCTCCCCTCCCTCAATCCGTATATTTAATCGGGTAAGCACCGGAGTTTCGCTACGGTATCGGAATGACACTTCTTCAAACTCAATAGTACCCTTGCTGACAACGAGTTTAGAAGCGCCCACCGAGCTCATCTCTTCTTGTTCGCCAAGAAGACCAAATACGCGGTTTAGAGCCACTTTATTTTGTTGTAGGCGAGCACTCGCTCCACTCAAATTTTGGAGCAGTCCGTTCGCCTTGAAAAAATAGTCGATCACGGCGATAAAACTGCCTACTGTTAAGTTGCCTTTAATGATAAAGAGGCTGGCTGATATATACAGAATCAGGTCTGATATGAGTGTAACAAAACTGACCGCTCGATTAGAATAATATTGGATAGTGCTTGTCCGATTTGTCAATCGCATATACTGCGCAATAAGTCTGACAAATTGCCGATTTATATAACTATCTACAGCCATCAGCCGTATATCACGTAAGCCTGCGAGCATCTCAACACACCAGCTCATAAACTTTCCATATTGTGTTCGTTGCTCCTCTACTCGTACTTTCGTCGCATGGGCGAACGCCCTCGTAACAAGCACAACAACTGGAATGACCACTAGCATAATTAACCCAAGATACACATTCGCGTTCAGAACAAAGACTACTGCTGTAAGAAGACGAATGACGTTAGCCGTCAAATAAAAAATGTTCCAATGGATTAAGTTCATCACTTCGTCCGCATCACGGTTAATTATGATCATGATATCTCCTGTACGGCTGTTATGAAAGAAAGATGATTGAAGAGAAAGGAGTTTATCGTACAGCTTTTTGCGAATATCGAACGAGAACCGCGTGACTAAATAAGACCACACACTGTTTAGTACAAAATGAAGTCCTGTTTCGCTTAAGTAGATAATACCGTATCCAAGAACAATGAATTTAAAAAAAGCTATATTCCGATGATAAAAAACTTCATCTATTAGCAGACCGAATATGTATGGATAAACCATTCCGATTACCGAGGTTACAAGTACACAAAGAAATAAGTTTGCGAGGCTAAACTTGTACTTCCATATTATCGGCCAAAGGATCTTCAGTTTTACTCGAAATGTCCCCCTGCTCATGTTTTTCTTACCCAATTAGAAAATAAACGCTGTTTTACAGTACTCTCTCCAACCGGAACGTCAACAGTAATCCCAAGCTTTCCATTTTCACTCCTCGCTTCCGCTTTGGCATCGGCCCAATCTTCCGACTTGGCACTAATCCTGATTGCTGTCGTATTCTGCCCATGATTGATGTCTAGAACTTTACCTTCATATCGGTTACCACTATAATGAGTAAACCAAATGATTGGATCCCCGTTACCTATATCTGATCTAACATCAGTGAAATTAACTTCTAATGTCACCGAATTAGTGTGAAGCGACACTTCGGCAGTCATGGGAAGGTATTGACTTATCTTAATACCATCCATGAGAGCGTTCATGCTTAATAAGAGTATGGTAATAATGCCAACGGCAACGATGGGCGTTTTGATACAAAAGAATAAATAAACATTCCAAAAACGTTTATGCAACTCAAAAGGCTCCTTCCTTTCATTTGTTTTAACCGAAACCTGTGTTTCTTCGCCTATTTTCATTTTATATCGCAACTAATTTTTTTAGATCAAAATTTTTATCAGGTGCACCTAGCAATACAATCTTATCATCAATATATCCGTCTAATAAATTTCTAGTATCCACAATTAGATCTGCATATTTCACAATTAATTCTGGTTGATATACCGAGTGTGCAGTTAGTATTACAATGCAATCATAATTAGCTAATTCGTGATAGGATAACTCTTTGTTCTCTATGATATTTCCTTTTTTGTCATAAATTAAGTCTATATTCGGTTCATTTACTGTGATTTTTGCTCCCAAATAATTTAACATCTCGTATATTTCAATCGAAGGAGATTCACGATAATCAGCAATATTTGGTTTATAGGTCATTCCTAACAATAATAGTTTAGATCCATTTATACACTTCATATTTCGATTTAAGGCTTCTGTAATTTTCTGTACTACATAATTCGGCATGGCTCTATTTATTTCTTGGGAAATCTCAATAAATTCACTAAAGAAATTATGATGTTTTGCTCTCCAAGATAAAAACACTGGATCCACTGGGATGCAATGTCCTCCTACACCTGGTCCTGGATAAAAACTCATAAAACCGTATGGCTTTGTAGAGGCGGCCTTTATAACTTCCCAAATATTCACGCCAATTTTTTCACAGAGTAAGGCAAACTCATTTATAAAGGCGATATTTACGCTTCTAAATGTATTCTCCAGAAGTTTTGTCATTTCCGCTGTTTTAGTAGATGTAACCGGTATCAATTTTAGAACGATTGCTTTGTATAAATTTATTCCGCGCTCTAAACATTTTGGTGTCACTCCGCCAATTACTTTTGGTATGTGTGTAATATTGTTATTCAAAGTCCCAGGGTCAATTCTTTCTGGAGAATAACATAAGTAAAGATCTTTACCGATGATATAACCATCATCTGAGAATTTTGATAGCAATAAATCCTCAGTAGTCCCCGGATACGAAGTGGATTCAAGAACTATTAATGAATTTTTACGAACGTGTTTTCTTATATTCGACACGGCATCCTCTAAATATGATAAATCAGGCTCGCGCATTTCGTTTAATGGCGTCGGCACACAAATTATAATTGCTTCACACTTAGAAATCATTGAATACTCAGTAGTAAAAAATATAGTATTACTATTACTACTCAAACATAATTGGAGCTTTGTCGAAATATCATTGCCTAGTAGACTTTCCCCCATCTTCAATTTCATGACTTTATCAAAATTTATATCCATACCAATTACATCAAACCCATTAAGCGAAAATTCAAGAGCAAGTGGTAATCCAACATAGCCTAGTCCAATTACGCCTATCGTTGGTGCTTTATTATTCGCATTTTTTAATACCTCCATAAAAACTCACCTTTCTACAGTTATTGAGGAATGATATGCGGCATTTCGGTTAGCGAATTAACCCAAATATAATCTATACATAAACGTTCTGATAGCCACAACTAGCTTGAGTCTGGGAAATTTAATGACTTTTAACAATAATTTATGTCATCATGAATTTCTATCAGTTTGCTCAACATTGTATTGAAATGATTTCAAGTATTCAATCTCATATTTGACGACTTCTTGCAGACTGTTTAAAACCGCTACTTCATACTTTCCAAGAAGTGTATGGGAACGAATTACATTTTTCAATACACTAACCCACCCATTCAGGATGCGATCTTCAAAGTCTGATTTAGTCTCCAGTGCCTCAAAGTGTCTGCGCCTAGCTAACTCAATGCATCGCAAGCGGCCAAAAAAACTTTCGAACTCAGAATAATCATTTTGTTCCGATAAAGTTTTGTATCTTTCAAAAATATTTCTAAGTGTTGAGTTGTACTTTGTAAAATAATCTTCACACAACAGATAAGGTGAAATATTAGACTTGACCACCTCTGTATTAAGCTGATTTAAACTGAAAATTGGCTTTTTCAATTCCGACCATGCTTGCTGAAGAAAATCTTTAGTTACTAACCGACGGACGGAATAAAATGGACTGTATAGCATTACATTATCAGCTTCTACTTGCGCCAAAACGTAATGCATCTGGTCTTTCTTTCCATAACATTCTTTAATGAAATCCAACTGTTTTGCATTTAGCGAGATAATAAACATCTTGTTAAATGGTATCTCATCGAATCTAATTTCCTGAAACTCTATACCATAGGTTTCTCGAAGAAGCCGACCGATCTGTTCCTTCGAAAGACTCGCTCCAAAATTATCAGAGCCCTGGATATAGTAGAAATCCCAGTTATGAACACAAAAGGCTTGGTAATCATTACAAACACTCCACAAATACGCTGAAATTGAATTATTTAAACAATCTAGTGCTCCAAACGGGGCATCCGTTTGGAAAAGAGAAGAAGAGCGTGCCCAAATATTCAATTAATCCGCTTCCTTCCTAACTTTTTTGCCATTTGCCGATACAGGTACTTTACCTACAATAATTTCATCTGGTATTTTCCAATATGGCAATGTTTTATTTAACCTTTTCCAAATGTCAAGTTTTTCTATTGTATAATCGCTTTCAATAGTCATTAAATATGCGAAATTCTGTTCCGTCTGTTTAAATTGTATTAGACAATTCATTATTCGGTTATCTTCCAAAACATAAGACTCGATTTCTTCAGGATAAATTTTATAACCTTTGTGTACAAACATACTATTCTTTCTTCCCCTGACATAAAGGTAACCGTCTTGATCTAAAAAACCAATATCGTTAGTAAACAGCCACCCATTTTTTATCGCTTTACTAGTTTCTTCCGGATCATTGTAATAACCTACCATAAGGTTGGGACCCTTTACTCCAATTATTCCTTCTTCTAGCAAGATTGATTGAGAATTAGAATAGCTCGATTCATCATCCTTGAAAATACACACTGATACACCTGGAAGTGGCTTTCCACTAGATCGAATACCATTTACAAAACGAATAGTTTCTCCTTGGGTCTCCATGGAAACTCTTGGCGAGGCCTCTGTTAATCCATAGCCCTGCAAAATTGTAGTATGAGGAAAAAGTGTCTGTAATTTCTCCATTTGCGTAGCGCTGGTAGAGCCCCCCGCAATCACAATAGTTCGAAGTGATTCTGCAGTAGGATTCAGAGTTGCTCCAGCAGTTGTTAACATATGGATATGATTAGCAATGAAACCGGTTGTACGGGGTTGTGATTTTTCAATTAATGAATAAAATAATTTTGGAACGAAATAGCCTTCGGTCAAAACTAATTTTGCGCTTAAATATAATTGTAACCACATTTGTGTTGTATGTGCGAAACTGTAATGTAATGGCAAAGCAGCAATAGTTGAATCTAAGGAAGTTAGATTTAATTTACTCTTTATAGCTTCGACGTTACTTATAATATTCTCTACACTTAACCCAACTAGTTTTGCTTTTCCAAACGTACCAGAAGTCGGAATCAATACGGATATGTTGTAGTCAGAAACAGATTCGTTATTCCCATTGGGGAAATAATGAAGCATTAGTTGAGGCATTTTTTCATATGGGATACACGAAACCCCATAGATTTCTGTTACTGGATAATCACACAAAAATAATCGTTTCCCTATAAGAAGCCTGTGGATTTCTTCTGATTTCAATAAACCCGAGCAAACAACTGGAACCATGCCAGCAATTAAACAGGAAAAATAAGATACAATAAAATGTAATGGTCGTTTACACGAAATTAGAGCTAATGATCGCTCCGGATGCTGATTTTTCAACAAGGTTCCTATTTGGTTAATAATTGAAAAAAATTCGTAAAAAGTAAACGAGGAGTCCATAGTTTGCAAATACACATTCTCTTCGTTCTTTAAAAACAGTTTTTGTAGAATAATTGTATTGTCAGTCATAATGAAACCTCTTTAGAGGAACTATCTTGTAATATTTTTTCAACCAGTTTTACAATATCTTCAATGGTTCCTTCAACAACGGTCAACAATAATCGATCATTAATTTCAATTGAAAATTCATCTTCTAAATCCGTGATTAAAGTCAAAATTGATAATGAGTCCAAATTTAAGTCGTCGACTAGTTTATAATTTTCTGATACTTCTCTTCCATAATCCTGAAGTTTGTTCTTGATAAATTTATAAATAGAGTTACGCATTTTAATTCACTCACCTATCAAATAGTATTATTCACATAATATGATACTTTTCCGTTGTTACTTAACGGTATATATTCTAAGGCGTTTAAAGTTAAATCTATTCCGTCCAGTCTGCTTTTTATCAATTGTTCGAGATAAGTAATATTATCGCCTTGATATTTCGCCCCGGGAATGTAATGCAGAACAAATTGATAAGGACCACGTTGTTCAAACTGAAACTGTCGGATAGTGCCTGGGTAATACTGATGAAAATCAATTATGAGCATAAACAGCACTGCCGAATTCAGAAGTTTTTCATTATACGAAAAAAAAACACCTGATCTTCCGCCAATTAGTTTTATAGATGGACCAGGATATTCGCATTCTAACTTAGGGTTAGATTGAGCGATGTCCCCAAGTTTGTATCTCACAAAAGGCATAGCAAAATTATTTAGGCCTGTTATTAGTACTTCACTTGTTTGTGTGTTTTCCATTTGTAGGGGGATTAATTCGAGAAAAACATTATCATCAGCGACATGCATATGTCCATTAGGACAACTGTATGCAATAAGCCATGTTTCTTTAGAGCCATACATATTGGTAACCTGACATCTAAAAACATCTGACAAAAAAGCTTGTTCCTCTGGGGTGGAAAATTCACCAGCCAATTCAATAAATTGCAACCTAGGAAACCCTTTTATTTCCTTTTCTATTAGATGCAAAGCGATATAATGAAGTGCTGACGGTGGTCCAAACAACCATTTAGGTTGAAATTTAATAATTTCATTTATATAGAGACTCACCATTGCTGGACTAAGATCCAACAAACTTAAAAATAAAATGTTATTTGAATATATCACCGGATTGTCTAAGTTGTACCTCATAGTAAACATCACATATCGATCATTTGGTGAAACCTTTCCGAACCAATTCCTTCGCTTCCATAATGGAATGCCCATGCGAACAGAATCGATTTTCGACTTGAAACAACGTATTGGTGTTCCTGTCGAGCCGCTCGTTGTCTGGTACTTTAATTTGGCGAAAGGGACAGCCGTTGAGAGGAAAGATGTTTCGTTACCTGCTACGGCCGATCGCTCAAGTATAGGAAAATCTTCTATTGTGGGACTATCCCAGATTTGTGATGTCTGATAGTAAGGTACTGTTTGTAGAGCATGAGACAATATGTTGCGTAAAGCGATGTCCTGCTTCCGAATTGATTCTATTTTTCTATTCATAAGCACCCCAATTTCCTTTTATTTTCAGCGAGATTCGTACCAGCTTACCTTTGTTACATTTGAACATCCGAATAATCACCCGTTTCCCACATTACTACCACTTCGGGGCAACTGTTAAACATGACAGTTATAATTACTTAAGTCGGAGTCGAGTTCCATATCGACTTTCAATAATATGCAACACTTGATTATTGAGTCATTGCTTCCCACTGTTTTGTGAATTTTCAAATTCACAAACGATATTTTCAATCAATTTTTCATTCCAATCTAGATCGTTAATATCCCAACTATCTAAAGAACTGATATATGAGTTACGAAAACTAGTCGTTTTTTCTAGTATCAGAATATACCCCGAGACCAGAATGTTGGATGAAAAGAATACATGTTTAGGAAAATGGATTTCAGCTAAAACCGCAGAAGAATTTTGAACATAATTATTTACCGAAGAAAATTCTTCACTTTTATAACTCTCCGGTAATATAATGGCGCACTTTCCCCCAGGCTTAAGTGCATTAATGCAAAGTTCCAAAAAGAGAGCAGTGCTCCTTTTCTCCGGTGTTACATTAAACAACTCATACTTATCATAATATTGGTTAACTCTTAATCCCCAAGGAGGATTTGCTAGGACATAATCAAATTGCGAACGAAGTTCGTCTATTTTTGCCAGAGTATCCCCTGTCAATAGTGTGATTTCCGGATATATACTTTTACATATGGATGCTGCTTGCCGATCTATCTCACAGCAAACGATTTGGAGTTTGCTGCGGTCAAGATACTCTAACAATCTTCCCGTCCCGCAAGAAGGCTCTAATAATCGGCCTGCTAATGGTTTTAAGAGCATGGTAAGTAAGCGTGACAGTTGTAAGTCTGTATAGAATCCTCTGAATACCTGTCTCCCCATATAATGATTGCGGACAAACTTTTTTTCTTCTTTCGTAAGTAAATGCCAAGCCTTCGAATGTACTAAATCCCTCGCACGTTCGGCCAGCTGCAAGCCAGTTTTATTCATGTTTATTTCATACTGTTGTGAGCTGTGCACCTAATCACCCCTAACGTTTCCTAAAGAAGTGGTATACACCATTAGAATTTTTTTGAACATAGACCTCTAAGCTCAATATTTCGTTCCTTTTTATAAGCTATCTTTATCCTCTAAATATGCCAGTTATTTCTGCTACTAATTCTTCAATAGATTTGTCATCTGCCTCAATTGTATAATCTGCATATATACTATATAAGGGTTTTCTTTCGCTATAAATATCAAATAAGTTTTTTCCTTTCTCAATAACAATCCCACGACTTTTAATATCAATAGATGCAAGTCGATTTTCTATCTTTGGGTATGAAAGATTTATAAACACTATATGTGCTATTTGCTTCAAGAATTTCATCGCTGTATGAGAATAAACAACACTTCCCCCTGTTGATATACAAGTATTCGTACAACTGAGCGAAGAAATGACACTTGATTCTTCAATAATAAATTTTTCATTACCAATATCTTCGAGTAGTTGCCCCAATGACTTATTGTATTTTTGTTCAATAATTGAATCAGTATCAATAAATGTCATATTGAGCTCTTTCGAAACCAGTGGTCCAATCGTACTTTTCCCAGATGTCGCCATGCCTATAAAGGCAATATTTTTACCTTTTATTGTTCTAATGATTCATTCGCCCCCTTAATGTAATGTAACTCAACAAATCATAATGATTAACAAAGGATTTCCAAATGATACTTTAGCTCGTTCAAAACAAATATAGTTCAGTATTTATTTTTCTGGATTTGTATTGATAATCTTCAATACAAATTATCTATTTTACTCACATCAATTTTTTCATAGAGTTCATCTAAGTAATCAAATAACCACTCATCTGGTGTATCATCCTCTTCTTCCTGAATAATCTCTTTATTAAATATACTTACAACTTTATTTTTTTTAGAGTGCTTTTCTATTTTTGCAATAATTTCTTGGATATAGACAGCTTGATTTATATGAACAATATTTCCACTTACATCTCCATATTTTACCTCATTTATGTTTTCTTCAATAAAACGAATTGTTTTTGTAATGCAAGCTGTTTTATTATCAAACGATTCAGCATTAAACCTTTTAATGAGTTTCTTGCTACCATTCTTATTGATCTCGTTAATAGTGCATGTATCAATATCCCAATGCGGATTATCAAAAATTATCTCTACTACATAACTAATAATCCCTATATCATTTATTAAAAAAAGATTCAGTTCCCTCTTACGGCTATACCATAAAAATGAACTATTTCCGTTAATCAATATTTTATTTTGCAACATTATATTAACTGACATTGTATCTATCAAATTTTTTCCGGAGTGTGAATAGTTACTACATACATAATTTCCTTGTAAAATTTCAAATTCTGCCCCTGGTTTTGTGTCGGACAACATAATCGCTAAATCAATGGGGTGGCAAATTTCCGAGGAAACCCCAATAGTTGGTCTTTTATCATAAAGTCTATACTTTCCCCAAAAAAAGGAACACCTGCTTACAGACAAATTTTCATGTTTCATCCATCTTATTAATTCTTCTATAACAGGGCTATGCCTCTCAACAAAATGTACTGATACAAAAGAATCATCAAACATTCTCTTCACTTCATAAGCCTGATGCAATTTTTCCACAAGCAGTTTTTCAATAATTATTTTTTTACATCTTTTTGATTTTTTCTTCACCTCACACAGTAAATCATAGTGACTATCTTCATTCGTCGAAATTACTAAAATATCATATTCATCTTTCTGTATAAATTCATCAAAAGAATTATATACTTCTATTCCGTAGTCACTAAGTCTTTTTACTTTATCTATATTTCTATCGCATACTCCTTTCAAAAGAATATTTTTATATTTTCGTTGTAAATAAATAAAGGCTCGAACAAATCGACTCCCTGATTTACCAAATCCCACTATCCCCACATTATACATGTTCTTTAGTAGCTCCTTTAGAGTAAATAAAAAGATGATTCCGGTAAACCTATTATTGTTTATACTTTTATCGCAAAATGTATTTTCGGTTAACTTTGTGCGTAAGAATTTAACAAATCAAATGTATTTATCAGGCTCAACTTATGCGTTCGTTCATAACTATGTGTACCTACTACTCCAGGACCTATAAGGCTGTGCCTAACATCATATCCTGCCAAAAGCGCAAGATCTGCGTCCGTACCATAGGTTGGTGTGAAAATATCAAGTGTATAACTAATATTATGATCATTTGCAACATCGATTAGTTTTTTTAAACTCTTTCTATTATAAGGGAACCGCGAATCAGCAGCACAAATGGTAACTTTATATTCTGACGAGTTTTGTAAAGGTGCAACGCACCCTACATCTAGTGCCAATATCTCTTCAGTATCTTTTGGGAATCCACATGCACCACCATGCATAATCTCTTCATGCATTGAAAAGTAAGCATATATTTTTCTCTTAAGAATTTGATTTTCCTTTTTAAGAAAATGCATATATGTAAGCAAGATAGCAACATTTATTTTATCATCCAAGAACCGGCATTTTATATACCCGTTATCAGTCAAGACTAACCTTGGTTCTAAAGATACTATATCTCCACACAGAATTCCTAAAGCCTCTACGTCTTTCTCATTAGCCACGGGCTCATCTAGATAAAGGACCAAATTATCTGAGTAACTTGCCACAGTAGATCGTTCATCTAAAGGTGTGACATGGATACACGAATTTTTACGCCGAATTGTACCTGTATATATCTTTCTTGTATGCGTTTTAACTCGGACATTCTCATTTTCCACTGCATACTCAGGTAATCTTCCTATAGGAGTAAGTGATATTGATCCATCTTTATTTACATTTTTAATCATTAGTCCAAGTGTATCTGCATGGGCTGTTATTGCTAATGCCTCATTAGTTCCACCAAGTGTCGCGATAATGCCCCCTTTGTTAAGGAGCTCGTATTCGTAACCCATTTTATTGATTTGATCTGTTATGTATTCTTGAATTTCCTCGTAGTCACCAGAAATGCTGTCAATACTTAAGATTTTTTTGAATTGATCGATCATATAATCATAATATACTTCATCCATTTTGAAATCCTCCGATCAGGGTATTAACTTTATTATTTTCTATATAAATGTCATCAATAAATCTCTTTTCCCAAGTTAACGCTTCTGCGCAATAGTGGTGTAGTAGAGTTAACCCCTTATCATCAGTAGGTATATTATAGCCCCATTGATCCCTACAATACCGTAGCAAAGTAGCCAAATACTCTCCATCGTCATAATGTTTTTTATATTCGCTAACCACATCATATTTTGATGGCATATATAGCCCCTTTTCTACTGCTAATCTACACCCAGCAATCCATGTGTAGATGCAAACAAGCAATTTAGTCGATATCTTCCCTCTTCTACTCCTTATATAACCTTTAAAATAATCATTCTCATTTGGATAGTTTATTGGTAGATCTAGATAATTTAAGCCCCTGGCTTCTTTTATAAAATCAAGAGTTAAATCAATAGTTGATTCAATATAATCTTTTGGTGATGGAAGGTTCCACGAATCTAATACATTCTTCCCCCAAAACAATCTTCCATTTACTTTTGGACTTAGTATTCCTTCCCTTACTTGTTTAGAACTAGGATTCATAAATATTTCATTTTCACAGAAAAACATTAAATCGAGCTCTAACTTAAATTGTTCAGCGTGACGAAGTATAGTGTTTTTATTATCCATATAATTCTCATGTTTAAAAATAAAAGTGATATCTAAATCACTTGTCCCTTCGATGTATAGTCCCATAGCATAACTTCCAGCAATATAACATGTTACTTCCATTTTTTCTAATAGCCCAGCCAACTGAACGAAATAGTCTTCAACTTTATTATTTATCACTTTATGATCCTTTCTATAATTGAATAAAATGTAAATGTAATTAAATATAATATCTATATCAGTAAATTTACAAGAAGTACGACGCCCTCTTACTTCGGTTAGCGGAGACCTGGATCCTTCAAGAGAAAGTCTATGAGATAATCGTAAGCGTATACTCGTCTTATGTAGCTTTTGGGTCTCGAAGCTCTATTCGAAGCCGAACTTTAGCACGAGCCTACATGGAACGTACGCACATTCCTATCAGCTAAGCGGTTTAATGTTAATTATTGAATGTTCAAATCAGGTCCAATTCTGACTATGTTGAACTGCTTGAAAGTGAAGGTCCCTATGGATGGTAAGGGTTGAGCAACAGACAACAAAAGGATGGATCATATTTCCAATCTCTCAAGTATGAACGTATCATTTTCAACGAATACGATGGACATCACGCGTTTCATAAGAGTCCAATTCAACAACCAGGAACGTCCCCATGCGTCTCTTGCTGGAGTCAATTCGGCTCAATTCTTTGCTTATTCAAATGATAAATTCGCATCCAATATTACTAAATTAAGAGGAATAACTTATTCTTTTAAAAGAACCATTCCAAAATCCTTTGGAGTAACGTAGCTAGTTGTTTATAATAAGAACGTTGCTCTCCTCTATTTAGGCTTGTTGTACCTTCCGGAAGTTTCCCGGGTTATTCCAATTTTTCGTTCGATATCTTGCAAGCATGCTTTCTTGAGCTTCATTTTCAACTTGCGATCCGTATCGACGACCGGTTTGGCAATATCTTTTAAATAGCAGTAATGGCAGTTCTCATAAGGGACATCGGCAACAAGCCTTCGAAAGCCAAGCGAATCTAGTGCTGACAGTCGCTTACGATACCCACAATGGGATAACTAAGGGCGATGATTGGCTCAATAAGGGTCTGCAATTATGTCGCAGACCCTTTTTATTTTTTTGAGTGGAAAGCACCGTTCCGCTAACGATGCACAAGAGTTTATTTCCTTTTTCCGGCTGTACACCATTCATTGGACAGGACAATACCTCCGTAAAACGCGGTCGGCCGTTTCTGGAAATACGCTCCGCATATGATCATTGAGGTTTGCTACTAGCAGGCTTTGCAAGCGCTCGTATAGATTTTGAGTATGTGCTCACTAGCTTGGATGCCGCGCTCGTTTAAGGTTTGGCGATTTCTTTCGGAACGCGACTTACCAATGAAGTCATTACATACTCATTACATACTCATTACATAACTTTTATTGAGAGGCTCGAAGTATTATTCAACCCAGATCTATACCCCATTGAATTCTTTAACAATTGACCAGTCATATAATTTATTGGCATCATAGATTTGAAACAGTTGATTATTACCTTCAACATCATAGACACGTAAATTTTTGGAAATTTTATTAATTGCCTGTATAATTGAATGCACATTTTCAGAGACTAAATAGATTCTTGCTAAAATTTGATCGTATGTACCTACTAATTTAATTTCATCATTTGGAAAATGTTTTTGTTCAATATGTATGACTTCTGGAATCGCTTGGACTTCTTCAAATCCATCAATCGTTTTTATAGTACCCTCATGTAACAAACAAATTAATTGTACCGCTTTCTTACTATTGAAATAAGGAGATATATTGATCTTTGAATTTTCTTCGGTCATAGAACCAGTTAATGAAAATCTTATTAACAATTCCAATGGATTATAACCACAGCATTTTTCAATAAATTTATATGTCTGTGCACTTCCCAATCTATATCCCATTTCAAAAAAATAAAAACTCCCATTATTAACAAATGCCTGTAGAAAGATGAGACCATTCTTAAAACCGTAATTCTTAAACATTTTAATAACCTTATCATTCATTTGATTAATATAACTATTTAAATAATTTGAAGGAAACATAAATGCTTCAGGCAAACTAGCATAACCTTTTTGGTTATTTATCTCACTTTTATCCCACATAGTCTCTAAAACGATTTTTCCATCATCCAAGTGATAGTCCATCTCAACATGCGGATAATCCATATATTTTTCTACTAAGAATTCTTTACAAGAGGAAAACTCAAGGGCTTTTGTGCAAGCAACCCTTAACTCCAACTCATTATTACAAACCGATATACCTTTAGTTCCACAGTTGTCGGCAGGCTTAACAAGTACTGGATATTCTATTTTCTCCAAATCACTACTCAATAGCTCACTAGTCAATCTAAATTCTGGGACTACGGGGATGCCATTTTCAATACACGCTTTTTTAAACTTATTTTTATTCACGGAGATTTCAAACTGGTCTTTAGTTGCATAACATGGCATATTCAACTGTTCACATACTTCCTGATAATGAGGGAGTATGGAATCAAAATATCCAGTAATCACTCCATCTACTCTCAATTTCTTACATAATTCCACTAAACCAGCTGTGTCATATGTACTTACCATATAGCTTTCGTCAGCAATGACTTTAGCAGGAGAATTAATAAATTGATCTGTTACTATCGTATATATTCCCATTTCCTGAGCCTTTTTCACAATATTGATTGCAATTTTAGGGCCACCTATAACTAATAGTTTTTTACCATTTACCATATAATAACCCCTTCTCATTTCCTAATTTCATGTTTATAAAGACTCAGTAAGGCCTAGAGATGTGTTTGCGACGATAAACAGTGCGCTAATGTTAAACCATCTGAATTGATATTGCTTAGTTATTCGAGATAATTACATGATGTTCATACTAGATTTAGATACACTAATCAATTGAAACTCATTTCTGAATATTTATTAGTTTTCCATGTTTTGTTTCACAAAAAGTACCTTATTGCATGTAATTGATGAAAAGGTTCTTTCGACGTTCATTGGCAAACGTTCCGCGCTGACGGAGCAACTCGCGATGGAGATCTGGGTGTTTTTCAAAAGCAGCACGTCCGTGCATCCAAAACCTATTATTAATTACAATCATTTCGCCAATGGGTAATACGAGGGACTTTGTAGCAGGTGAAGATTCAAGTGACTTCGAAAGATTCATAAGATATAATGATTGTTCAATCGTTTCAGGATAAGCAAATTGATCTATAAAGCATATGCATATTTCTCTTTCATGCTCATAAAATGTGGTGCGATAAATTGCTTGTGGTACATTTTTACTCGGTGACGCTTTATATAAAAACTTATGAGAAGCAAGCGGGTGTTTTCTGAAATAATCGAAATCGTCCCAGTCATCTAGATGTAAAAGACGCGATTCACCTCCAACGGCATTACGTTCCTCCATCTTCATCATCAATAACCAGTCTGTTGGTTCGTCTACAAAAGTCCCATCTGTGTGTAACGTGAAAAAGCGATACGCCTGGCGTAGATAAGAATCACTGTTGTCAGTATCTTTAACTGAAAATCGTGCATAAAACGTCCCAGACATCGAATCATGATTTGGAATTCCAATCAAATGGCTGATTGCCGTTGAAAACTTAACATAGTCATCGGTGTTGATAGATTGACCTTGAATAGAAATCGTAAAACCTCCGGATTGACGATCTTGCAAAATACCTTGAATATCTTGTGTAAACGATTCTCCGAGTAATTCTTGCAGCCTTCCCGCCATATTAAAGCGAAGATACGGCACATACTCCAAGTTTTGCGTTTCATAGACTGAAAAATCTGACAAAAAAGATTTTATTGTTTCTTTACTCAATGTAATCTTGTACAACCTATTGTGTTGAGTGTGACAAGTGATCTCATAATGGTCTGTTTTCCGAGCAAACTTGTGATTAAAATTTTCCTGCATAATTTTCATGTTTTATTCCTCCCACTATAAAGTAATGTTTTCTCCTGTTTTTTCACAAATCCTCAACATTTCGTCATTGACAGCTTGAGTGATAAGAATGGAGAATGTAGAGTGCTTGGGAAACCAGATTTGAGGTAATTGAAATATGATCGATCCCACTGTGGATATTCATATTAGCCCTCGGGGTCTCTCCCATTTCACATTTGGTCTATGAGAATGGCGATAAAACTACTTTTCAGTGTTCTTTGGATGATATTGCAAATAGATTGCACCTCTTACAACATTTATTCTATACGACAAAATGATCCAAATAAATGATATATGTAGAATTGGATATTCGACATTTTCTCGACAATTTTTGTTGTACGGGCAGGCAGCATCTTCACACTTGCAACATCGGTAGAGTGCCATTAGACTTGACCGTGAAGGAATTTCCAAACCGCTTATCATAACGGCTTGCATCGGACATGAGGCGCATTTCCATTCTTCTCTTCATTTTCAATCTTCTGAGCTGCATGGCTTTTCCTAAACGGTGAAAGAGTTTGCCCACCAAATCAAGAAATACAGCTTCTAGGAAAGCGCTAATGGATCCAAGCGATGATATTTTGCAGCTTTTTTTTTGTCTTCAGTACCAAGCTGATTTCGGTATATAATTCAATTTGAATCAACTGAGCGAATATGAACAATTGGGTTGTTGTTACACTGTCCGGCTTCTTTACGCACTTATCCAACTGCATCGTTTGGATATGTTCCAATATCAATTTGTCTTTTAACGAAATGAGGTATTCCGCTAAGATCAATTTTATGTTATCCTTATTCATGAGAAATCCCTTGTTATTAGGGCAGGACTACCATCCCCTAATAATAAGGTTTTTTTATGGGCAAAAACGACATGAAAGTTATATATAGCATAACTTACACCCATTAATCTTTGAAAAACTCTTGATAAATTAATAATTATATTAATAAAACGTTTGTGGAGCAGCATAGACAAGCGCGAGAGTACATACCTTGTTAATCAGACGAGCTGCCCTGCCGTCAAAGCGGCAAATGTCGTCGATCGCGCAGTTCGAGATGATGTTGCACTTCGCCCCCGAATACACCATATGTAGCTGAATATACTTTGCACTCTGCGCTTGATCAAACTTATCAGGTCAATGAATAGCTAGATCGACGTGTATGTTTGCAAACTTAAACGATCCAAGAGTTCGCACTGACCAACGAAAATGGATCGTTCGTCCAATTTGAGCAGTACAAGAAAAAGCAAGGTCGCCAGTCAAAGGGACGACAACGAAAAGAGAAAAACCGATTAAAACGCAGGTCATTTTCAAATTCAATAGTGAACAGATTGGCATAAGTCAACCAAATGGACTAGCGACTTGAAGGGGGCTACTTCCCTTTGAAAAATCGTTTCTAAAAAACGAAAGTGTTAATTTTTATTAATGCTAATGACTTTGAATAATATGCTTGAATCGAAATGAGGTGTATTTTATTATTCGAATTTATGCAGTCAATATAAAAAATTTTAAGACCTTTGATTCCAAGATTGACTATTTGATGTCTTATTTACATACAGATAAACAAGAGAGGCTTAGGAAGTTTCATAGGAGAGAGGATATGTGGCGGGGGTTAACTGCTGATTTATTGGTTCGTACTGTAATTTGTAACGATTTAGGTATTAAGAATAGTGATCTTGATTTTGCAACAAATGAATATGGGAAACCATTTCTAAGGAGCTTCTATAACTATAAATTTAATCTTTCACATTCTGGAAACTGGGTTGTTTGTGCTACGAATAGACATCCTGTAGGTATTGATATTGAATATATTCAACCTATCGATTTTAATATAGCCAAAAGGTTTTTTTCAATGGAGGAGTACAGCGCCTTATTGAATTTAAAAAGTAGTAGCCAACTATCTTATTTTTATGATCTTTGGACATTAAAAGAAAGCTATATAAAGGCTGTTGGGAAAGGGTTGTATATTCCATTGGATTCTTTTACATGTCAAGTTAAAGTTAATGGAGATATTACTATCAAGAGCTGCGAAGTGACTCAGAGCATATACTTTAGACAATACCATATTGACAACGGTTATAAATTGTCCGTTTGTGGATTTGTTGAGGAGTTCACTGATGATGTAGAAAAAAAGGAACTTTCTGATTTGTGTGATGACATATTATCCATATAAGCTCATTACAATGCAAAGTCCGCATTCCGTTGCATAACATTTAACTCTGAATAAATCGGTTTTTTGGATAATATTCCTTCTATACCAAATAAGCGCAGGCAACAAGAGCAGTAACCATCTTGTTTGTTTTTACGTTGATAATTCGAATTGCACATTGACGGATTTATTGCTGCCTTTCTAGATAAATTATTTCGACAACGCCCAATTTATTTTCAATTGACATTCTCCATCCACCATTTCGAACGGTGTTAAAGCGTTAAATGAACAACTTCGATGATATTAAGATTCTGTGGCTTATTTTACATTATTGATTTCAATGGATCACACACTCCTGATCTTATTAAGCAAATATCGTGGCAGCGTCTGCCGATCCAACCAGCTGCCGTTTACCGGCGCCGCGGAGTCTTTTTATCTAACAACCTTCGATTGGCGGCCAGTTTCAAGTTGCAACTTCTTCATGATGACATACCCCATGTCAATTTCGATATAATACAAAAAAGCCCCCACGTAGTAGGTTCTCTGATTGCTGGACGCTAATTACTTTTGGCAAATTGAAAAAGATCACATCCGCCCGCTGATCCACCACCTTAATGAGATTGTAACACTACGGAACAGCATCCGCTTCTGTAGTATAATCATCCTTTTATCCCCTCAGTCTTTCTCGCAAGGACCTCTTAACTACATCGCTCTCTAAGTTAATTTCGGCCCACTAAACTTGTCTATCTTGCATAAGTAAAAGAGCCCCCGTTACTTATGATTCCAATTCTTTGAGCATTTTGGACACCAATGCCCTTTGCTTGCTACATTATTGGGGGTAGCTTCCCATTCGTGCCCTTTCGAACATTTCCGCCTTAGGTTAGTCTAATTATCTTTATATTGATTCGATAAATATTGTCCTCCCCTTGAATTTGCAATTTCCTGCATTTCGACAATAGATAATTTATGATGTCCCGAGCACTTTCGACACTATTGTCCCTTCTTTATGCCGTGAGACAATGCTTCCCATTCGTGTCCTTTTGCACATTGCCATTTCAACGACTTGTTGGTGTAATAAATTGTTCGTGGGAATCAAAGAAACGACATTTTTAGACACGAGAAATAACTTATAGAATGCTTTTTTGAATGACCAAAACGCAGATTTTGTCGCAGCGTGAGCTTGGCATATGCTGCAGAATGTGATCTCGAAAGAATATTTAGATGAAATGGTAGAGGCGTTTTCATTATTAATTAAAAACAAAGAGAAAGAGGTAACAATATCCTCAATGGAATAATATTACCTCTTTAGTTCGTATTTTGAATTACTGTTCTGCAGCATCCTTTTCACACCACTCGTACAGCTCTTATAATAGTTATATAATAAATCCACTCTCATTCTCCTCCTTGGCCATACTCTTATGACATGTTGATAGAAGCTATTAGATCTTCTCCAGTGACTAATTAAATGTTAGAAATGAAATTCAACATCTGGCCAGTTGAGTTGCTTTCGATAAAGTTCATAGTGTTTTTTTACATAATCCTGTTTATCTGCAGCTGCCTCATACCCGCCTAATTTATGAAGCTTTTCATAATGTTCAACTAATCGGTAAGGGTAGCTAGAAGACTCTTGAACGAAATTAGCCTGGTACTTCTTATCAAGAAAAAGAAAATATAAATATGATACCCCATAAGTTTCAAGTGACAATTGTTTGGCTTTTTTTCCTCTCTCCCCCACTGCCTACCATATACATTAATAAATAATAAAATAAGTACCGAGTATACAATAACTAATGCATTAGAACAAATATGACCATGTAAAAGTAAACCCAGGTCGGTTCTCGATATACTTGTAAATCTTTAAGAATTCCAAACTTAATTAAACCTTCTGTAATCTCTGGAATAAAGGTAAAACAAGCTATTATAAAACATAAGTTGAAAAAACCAATTATGATTCTCATAAGTTCAACCCCTCCGATTCCTTACATTTCCTTACCTCCATCCTATTCTAATTTCTCAAATTTGTAAAGATCAATATTGTCAGTTACCCCTAAGGTCGTGTAATATGAGGTTAGGAATATAATACATGTATAGCGAAGGACGCAAACATATCTCACTTACGTGAGACTTTGTTTGCGTCCTTTTTGTGCTGCTGCGAGGAGGATGATGGTTTTAAGCAGCGTTAAAATTCTAAATTAGGAGGAAAGAGTATGAGTTTTGGTCGAGCATTAGTGGGGAAAAGAGTTATATTTTATCTGATGTTTTTTGCAATTGTTTTGTCTACTCTAATAGCTTTTGGAGATAGTGCGTTTGCAAGCACCATACCAAAAATTGGCGGTGCAACCGGATCAGCTGAAGACATCGAAAAAACAATCGAAAGTTTGATATTTAAAATCAGAATTATTGGAGTACTTATAATAATCGCTTGTTTAGTAATTGGTTTTATTATTGTAGGGTTATCGTTAGGTAATGCTCAGAAACGAGCAATAGGCATAAGTGCAGTTGTATGTGCAGCTATAGCTATTTATGGAGTAGCTAAAGCCCCTGCATTAGCTAACTGGATGATTGACGATGCACAGAAAAAAACTACATATATTGAAGAAATTCAACCGACAATTCAAACCGCAAATATCACATATACCTTATAAAAGAAAATTTGTGAGCATCCCCCCTTCTTTTTTGAGGGGGGATGTTTTTACAGGAGGTTAAATTATGAGGGCTAGAATGCCATTTGATACAGAGAAAGAAAGGAAAACAATTAAGTTTTTTTCCTACCGGCAAGTAGCATATTTAGCTGTTTCTTTTATTGTATACATTCAACTCATTCAGACAATTTATACCGATAGTATGGGTTTTTTCGGAATGATTATTTTAATTTTTGTGTTATTACCAGTAAAAGCTCCCTTTCTTTACTTTGCCTTAGTAACGAATTCACAGACGGGATATTACATGGATAGGCACCTCTACTATTATCTAAGACACAAAAAGCAAATTGGTGTTTGGAGGAAACGATAATGAATGAACAATGGGTGTGGGATATGTTTATGTATGCGGGATTGGCTTTCGTTGGCTGGTGCGTGTACTGCCTAATTACAGATAAACCTATTATCCCTTGGCTTTCAAAAAGATTAGACAAAAATAAAAAAAAGACAAATAAAAAATATAACAAAAAAGAGGACATTGAACTTGATGTACCTATAAAAACTTTATTGGGAATAAAGGAGTTCCATGGAAATCTATGCGAACTGCTCGAAGAGAAAAATGGGACAAGAATTTTTGTTGGTATTGTTAAAACCGAGCCAATTAATTACTTGCTTCGCTCCCACGAAGAGCAAGTTGAGACAGATACTGCTTATGAGCATATGTTAGCCTCTATTTCACTTGGCCCAGGTAGAGAAGTTGAATTTGCTACTCATGTTTCTTCTCGTCCAATAGATTTAGGTGATCAGTTACGGCCATATGAAAAATCTTTTCCTAACTTAGGAGCGGGAGCACAAAGATATGCAGAGTCTATATTTTTCCCATTCTTAAAGTCATGGCAGCAATCAGTAGATGAATTTGATTACCAAGGTTATTTTATTGTGCGACTACGATATACAGCAAAAATGCTTGAGAATCTTACGGAAGAATCAATATTAGTTAAGGCAAGAAATGAGTTCGGTCGCTTAGCTAATAATATTCGTTTAAATTACAAACGTATGGGTGGTCGTTGTAAAATTTCGACGAATATCGATTTATATGAAGCTTTATATTTTGCTTTAAACAAACAGCAAGGTAGTATGAATCATTTTAGAAGTCTAATGGAAAAAGAAGGTATGCTTTCCCCTTTTGTAATGAGTGATTTCTCCCGAGAATCTTATAGATATATGGAGGATGAGACCGATAATGAAGATAAAGCAATGGTTTAAAAGAAAGCCAAAAGAAGTTAAGCCAGAGAACCATATTAAAGAAAAATTAGATAATGATACTCGTCAGTTAGAAATTATGGACCTAATAGGATTAGTTGGTCACGAAATCCCACGACATCCTAGAGATCGAGGGTTTCAATGTGATCGTGGAGGATCAGAATATTGTTTTCGCTCATTTATACTCGAATTTGGGGATACCAATCTAACAACAGGGGCGCTTGAAAGCATTTATCGTGCAGGAGCTGTGAATGTTACTTTTTATTTTAATAAACTAACAAAAACACAAGCTATAAAAAAGTACAAACAAGCTTCAACAGATGAAGGATCTCGTCTAATACAAATGAGAAAGTCTGGAAATGATATTGAAGCCCGTGAAGCAGAAAAATCTATGGAAAACGCAGCTATGTTACTAGAGGAAATTGCAGATGGCTATAACGATGGTATTCTTGGAACATTAGTAGTAACTTTATTCGCACCGGATGAAAAAACACTCGATCAAGTCGGTATGATCATACAAGATGACTTAATTGGCAACGACCACAATTTAAGGACTTTATATAATCGTCAAAGAGATGGTTGGCTCTCCTCCCTTCCAATTGGAAACAATCAATTAATTGATGCTGTTGATCGTCGTTTTTTTGATCGTACTGCAATTGTAGCAGCCAGTCCGTTTTATTCTTCTAAAATCCCCTTTTCAGGTGGAGTTCCATTAGGTGTAAATCAACACACATATAATATGGAATTTCTCAATGTGTTCGCTCCTTATCTTGATAATTATTCATGCTTAATAGTTGGAGCATCTGGATCGGGTAAATCATTGACAACGAAGTATACTTCGAGCTCAGAAGTACTGCTAGGGATTCGTGAATTCACCGTAGATCCAGAGGGTGAGATGGGCCCTATTTGCGTTCTAATGGGTGGCGCAGAAATTGAAGTAAGAGAAGGTGGCGATGTTTGCTTAAATGTCTGTGCAATGACTGAAGAAGAAGTTGACATTACGCTATCAAACGGCAGAAGAGTTACAAAAATTATCGTGCCAATTGGAACAAAACAGGGTCAATTAATAAAATTCTATGATAAGTTGATGAATGGTCTTGTCCCAGAAGAAAAAGCCCTTTTAAAACAAGCCATTTCAGATGTTATTTCCATTATGGGGATTACTGAAGATCCCAATTCATTATTTGAAAAAGAAAAAGAAGCAGAAAGGCTTGATACTGGAGAGATTGTTTACAAAAGAAAAAGAAAAAGAGAATTTACACTTATGGATATCTACAAGCAGCTGCTTGTAAATTGTACATCGGGTTATAACTTGGAAAACCTTACTTTCGAAAAGTTTGTTGATGATGATGCAAAGCGATTACTAAAGGTATTACGTGGCTATTTAAGAGATAAACCTGATGGAAAGCTATTTGATGGACAAACTTCATTCGGGCCAGGTCGAAATGTTGATGATCTTTTTGATAGTATCCCTTGGGTTAATTTTAACATCAAATCCGTTGAAGGTTCCGATGTATTCGAATTAGTTATGCATACGATTACGACATTAGGATGGGAATATTTTATCAAGCGCCCATCACTTCGAAAATACAAGAAAAGATTAAAAATAGAAGAAGCGTGGCGTTTGAAGAAGGTTCCAGGAGGTATGGAATTCGTTGAGGAGCTAGCAAGAAGAAGTCGGAAATATAACGCTGGTGTAGATATTATCACACAGGATTTAGCTCCATTTTTAGACGATCCGGATGGTATTGCAGTAGTTAAAAATGCTACTTCAGCAGTATTTTTACGAATCGGATCTATTTCTGCAGAAGAAAAAGAACAGATGAAATCTATTTTTAATTTTAGTGAAGGAGAACTCGATATAATTTGTCGTCGTCCCCCAGAATCAGAAGAGGACGAAAGCCGCGGGGAAGGTATCCTTCGTGTAGGGGGTTCAAGTGCATTTGTAAAGGTTACTGTATCTGAAGAAATGCGGAAATTTATTGATACAGACCCTGATTATATGGAAAAAAATAATTTATATCCAGAAAGAGAAATAATCGAATCAGAGACCATCGGGTCGATTTAGGAGGGCCACAATGAACAGAAAAAAGTTTGTTACGATTGTTGTCCTCTCAGTTCTCTTAGTTTTTGCAATACCTTCGGTAGCTTTTGCTGCTGGTAAAGATGAACCTTGGTATGTAGATATTTTTGTGTTTCTATTTGACAGCATCCTCAAACCTTTTTTTGGTATTAGCGAGCCCGCGGAGCATGTTTTTCAAGAGCATTTGACTTGCGACGCAAATGGAGCAAACTGCACTCAGAAGTATTGGGGAATATTTGAATACGAAGAATTTAATAATGCAATATTTCGCGGGTTTGCAATATTTTCTATTTTTGTAGGAGGTATGTTTTTAATAGCACTGATCAAGTTATTTGTTCAGTTTGCCCTCTCCCCTCTCTCATCGAATTTAAAATTAAATGCAATGGATGTAGGTATAAAGACTTTTACAGCACTTTTATTGTTGATGAATTTTTTTACGATAGTAGGACTGTTTTTTGATATTACATCGATGGGCGTTACCTTACTCGAACGAGATATTAAGGTTCCATTAAATCTTTCAGAATACGGTGCTAACTTGGTTGGGAATTATACAGGCGGTGGAGATCGAATCACGGTTAGTGACTTAGCTAAAGATCTAAATGGCTTAGAGCAACTTATTGTTAACTTTTTCTCAATAGGTATTTCTATTTGGTTTGAAGCTTTTTACATTCAACGTATGTTTATGATCGCTAGTCTAGTAGTTTTGGCTCCAATTTGGATAGGAACTATGTTCTTCCCTCACTTAAAAGGAATTACTGGCGCAGCAATGAAAGAACTTTGGGCACAAATCATTTCACAACTTGTACACGCTGTTATGTTTTGGTTGTTTTTTTGGTTGTTTAAGAACAAGGAAATTACGTGGTTACAGTTAATAATATCATTGGCCATGTTCATACCACTTTCAGAATCAATTCGTTTTGTTTTAGGGGCAACCAGTAAAAGTTCAGGAGTTATGGCTACAATCGGTACAATGGCTGGTGCTGGGGCTCTTATGCACGGCGCTAGAGCGGTTAAGGATGTCTACTCAGGTATTCGTGAAGGTAGATCGACAATGCGTTCTAAAGGGCAATCTGGAGCTTCGCAGAGGGATGGTTCTGGGTCCGTTACCGTATCAAATGGTGGTGGCGCTGTAAGCTATAGAACTTCTCCATCAAGTAATTATAGTATGACTCCTGCTCGAAATGCTCATCAAGCTCGTTTACAGGGCTTTTCAACAATGGCAGCTGGTATCGGTCGAGGTTTTATGCGCATGGGTGGAGCTACCGCTGGAACAGCTTTAGGACCAATGGGACAGTTTGCATTTGCTGAAGGTTTTGCTGCAGTTGGTGAATCTGCCGGACATAGAGCTGGAGCTGCAGCCTATGGAGTCGGTAATCGCTGGATGGATAAGTCAAAGGAAACCTATCAAAATATGAAGGGCAACCTTGAATCTAACGGGAAATCATTAAATGGTATTCAACGTGGCGGTGTTGCAATCGCAAGTGGTGTTGCCGGTGTAGGTCGTACAGCCACACCAAGTAAGCAGTTTTTCAATGATCCAGTTTATCGACGTGCAGCTGCCGAGCAAGCTGGCGGGATTGCTGGCGAAGTCTTGCTAGGTAAAGGCGGATATACAAGCGGAGCAGATGTTGCAACATCAAAAGTTAGTGGGATAACTAGCTCTGCAGGATCATTTCATCATGGAGAAAGTGTATTTACTGTAGAGACAAGAGATGGCTCCTGGTTAGCCAAAAAGGATAATAGTGGTCAGTATCATCGTATATCAAATGTCGGACATGGTAACGTCTCCTTGTCAAAGGGGCAGCAGGCTATAAAAGAATACAACGTGGATAAGTCTGATGGTGTTTTCAAATTTAAGCCGGCTGGTGCGTTTGATCAGACTAACAATACCTTTGTTGAAAGAACAGCTTATAGTTATGACTCTGAAGGCAATAAAGCGGCTTATGAAGGTCGAACAAATAATCCTATGAATTTTATAGAGAAGAAACCAATCAATCAAGTTGATATCCGACGTCAGAAGTCAATGAGTTCTAAAGATTTTACTGGTGATTCAATATGATAGATAAAGTCAAAAGTTATGCAAAGAATAAAATTAAAAAAGAATTAATAAAAATTGCTTTCAAATTATTAAAGAAACTTCTTGCCAAAGCTATTGCCTTAATAGGAAAGTTACTACTTGCTATTGCTGGATTATTAGGTGTTAAGGGAATTCTAATTATTATTGTAATTATTTTAGTTGGAGGCATGGTTATGTATATCATGCCTTTCTTCGGATGGTTTTTCTCGGGAAGCAAATCACCCAAAACACCTGAAGAGTTAACACAGGAATATGTGGTAGCGTATGAATCTACAAGTTCGTATGATGAATATCGTTCCCCGCAGTTGCTTATGCAGTTTATAGATAACATTAAAATTCTTAAAGATAATAAGGATCTATGGGAGGTTAACCCAAAAAAGATTGCGAAGCATCTTAAAGCAGACATTACTACGACAAAATTTAAAACTAAAGAAACAACTACTCGAGAAACCATTATTAAGACCGAAGATAAAAAAACGGAAACAAGTGTAAGCACTTCAGTTAATGAGAAAGATATTGATTTAATAACTTCTGTACACGCGTGGAATCGAATTGAAGAAATTACTTATAATCAAAAGTCCACTTCCTATAGTTATACAACAACTGACACTGAAGGAAATGAAGTTAACGTTACTGTGGAGACGGTTGAATGGGTTGAAGCTTCATGCAGTTCTACGTCTGATTATACAAAATTTGACGAGCTTCTAATGGATTTGAAGTTTGGGAGTAGTGAATTTGATCTACTTATTCAAACCATCATAGCAAATAATGAAGAATTTTTAGATGGTTATGACGGAACCTATGGTATGTATTACGGTGATGACACAAGTTGGTGGGAAGACGATTCGGGCGCACCTATAAATGGTGATTGGAAATGGCCTACCGTGTCTACAAGGATTACATCTAGTTACTATGTTAGGATACATCCAGTAACGAAAGAAAAATCTATGCATACTGGAATAGATATTGGCCGTCCAATTGTTAATGGTAAATTTGATGAACGTGCTCAACCGATTTTTTCAGTAGCTGATGGTAAAGTGACCCATGCAGGCTCAAAAGGGACTTACGGTACAGCTGTGTATGTTGATCACGGAAATGGATTAGTCACTATTTATGCTCATTTAAAATCCGTTGACAAGAATATTAAGGTCGGTTCTATTGTAGAGCCTGGTACGGTCTTAGGCATCATGGGCTCAACAGGAAGATCAACAGGAATACATCTACATTTTAGTGTAATGGTAAATGGCAAATATGATAATCCATTAAAATTCATCAAACCACCGGGGTGAATTATGAAAAAAATAATAATTACATTATCAGTATTATGGGCACTCATTGTTCTATTCATATTTATGTATGGCCGTCTGACTGGTGATCAGCCTAGTAAAGATTTAAATCCAGGATTTGAAGACATTGATGCTCCTTACATTGGGAAGCCATTATCTGATTTTGGTTCTCCAAAAGATATTGTTACGGAATTCATAAAGAAAATAAATGAAGGAAATTATGAAGAAGCAATCTACTACATCGATCCAAATTATTATTATAATAATTTAAGTAGTGATGAATTCTCATATGAAATTGTGAATCTATGGGAACCAGGCGAGATGAAAAATTATTCGATTTTCATACCATCAGTCAACGCCTCTCCCCTACTCTGTTCATTTACTATTACGCTTCAAAATGGAAAGAAAAGCACATACAAGTTTGAAATTATTGAATTAATCAATTCGGAGGCAGTTCCTATAGTAAAAGATAACTATATAACTAATATTTATAAAGAAGATCACATTGACTAAGCGCAATGTGATCTTTTTTATATACAACAGTTTCTTACGCTATTCAATGGTGGTTTGCTTATACCAAAAAAGATGAATTATAAACTATAAGAGAAAAAAATTAAACAGGAGTTTAGAATAAGGCAGATGATCCCTAAACCGTAATTTTGCTTAAATCCTTATTCATACTATTATAAGATATTACAGTAAATACTTGAGTTCCTTTATTATAAAAACCTGAAAGTTCGGTTACATTTCCCGCAGCTCAACTATATTTCTCTTCTTCCGACAGCCAAGAAGTCTCCTCCATGATGTACTCCTCTTCGTGTATAAAACCTAAGTAATACTGGCAATCCTGCATTCCACTTCTTTTTAAGTAATTTCTCGTTTGTTGGATATCTTTCAAGAATGGAGTAATTGGTGTGTTTTCCTTTTTATATTTCAATTCGATAACTGCAAGATATTCAACTATTCGATTAGTCAGATGATATCTTTGTTATCATCTATTCTTACAACAGCGATATCAATGCGCTCATTATTCTCAGTTTTCAGTTCTGTAAATATCCTAATATTATTGCTCAATAGAAATCTGTCCGTTAGTTTTGTTCTTAGGTGAGAGTATAAAGCATTTTTCAAACTGTCCTCAAGCAGTAAAAATCCATTGGTATAATCAGTACTAATGTTGTTAATCCAAATCTCTTTTATTGCTCTGTCAACCTCAATTAATGGCATCATGCACAAGCTATTCCTTTTCCTAAATTAAATTGCTGATTCATGTGACAATTCATAAATCTGTAATTTATGTTGTTTCGGGTCTTCGTTGCAAATGCATCTAATTGTAAGTTCCTCATTGTCATAGCACGTTATTGCACTGCTAAAGGTATTTGATTTGGTTGCAATATACTGTTCATTGATTAGTAAAATGCCGCCAATTTTTAAATTAAAAAAGGACTGTAAACCGTTTCTTTCTTTGGATAAATAACGCACAATTTCGTTATCCGTCAGATACACCAACCACTTTTTCACATTCCGATCAGTGTTAAATATCTTTAGCCTATACAAATCATTGAAGAATTTTCCTGCCTTATGAGGACGTGGTGATGTCGTTCCTGAATATCTGTCGTACTTAAACTCAATAATAAGCCCGTCACGACCAGGGACAGAAAGAATGTATGTATCTACTTCTTTCATCGCCAGACCCGGATGAGGATATTCAAGAATGACCTCGTGTGGTTGAATATTTGAGTACAGTAAAAGTGATGCGAAAAAGGTATATCTGACTTTATCTTCCGTTGTATGAATATCATTATTATTAAATCAGTTCAATAATAGTTTAGAAAATTGATCAATGACCGATTTCATAATAAATCTCCATTCTATTAAATCTTTAGGTTCCTTTAGTCTATTGATCTGACTTTCTTCGTTACCTTCTGAACGAAAAAATCACTGCGGCTGCTGCCCTCTCCACTTCCTGTTAGACTGCCGGAACTTCGTTATCTAAATCAGAATAGTGTATATTTGAATAAAGCTTTTAACAGACACGAATGAAGCCGATAAACTAGAAAGAATTTGAGGCAGTTATTAAAATCCCTGCGATTATCCGATATGAGTACTTCATAAAAAGATTGCATTTAAAAGAAGATAAGGAATTGTATGATAGTGATTGGACAATGACACCAGAATGATAATGAGGACTTGCTAGTTCTCTAGTCTAGCCCAAAGTGCATTGGACATGTTTTTACATTGGTCATCTACCTATGCTTAGCTTTTTTTTGAATTTGAAGTTCCTATCCAATAGAAGTTCTAAACGGGACATGATTTCGACAACAACGCCCGATAAGTTATCCTCGTTCTTTTTACTTAACTCAGTCAACAAGTACTCTAGCTTCTGATCGACCTGTGCTTTGAGCTTTATCTTATCTAATGGCAAATCAAGATTTACCCTTTTCATTGCCTTTGTTTTCCTGAAATTAAAAAGGCACTTGGAATGTGCCTTCGCTACATCTCCCGTTTCAATCGCCGGGTGACAAGAACTACACAGCGTAACCAAGTTGTCTCTATGATGAACACCACCAAAATCGCGAGGAATCTTATGGTGAACGTGTAAGTCAATGTCGCTTTCGCAAACAACACATTTATGGCCGTCCCTTTCCCTTACCTCTTGTTTTAGGGCTTCTGAAAAATGAACATTCCAAAGATTGCTGAATGAAATATTTCCCTTTGACTTATTATATATGTCGACAGCTTCATTGCGAGGCAAAATGATTGTTTCGACTCTAAACATCACCAACTCAGCAATTTTATCTTCTTCCAAAGTATCATGATGCTCAAACTCTTCTTCGTTGATATCTGCATGGAACTCTTTTCGATCATAAATGATCTGCGACAAATTTGATATAAATCGTGTTATTTCGTTACTTCCAGAACCTTTTATTGAACTCATAAGTTTTTTTGTCTGATTATAACTTCATCAACAGAGTCGTTCATTGTAATCGTGATATTTTTTTTACGATATCTGGAAAATTATTGCGCCAAGACTGATCCTCAATATACTTCCGCTCATTATTGGTTCCAATATATAGATCTCCGTTTTTATAGCGCTCAATGATTTCCAAGGGGTCAATATAAATGGGTTCGCCATCAAAGAAATCAATTTCATCTTGAGTCTCTTCTTCACTGTCCGATTCGGAATACTCATTCGTAGAGTGTTCGTTGAGTGAATTGGCAGGTGTTCCCTCGATTTCCAGAGGCAAAAGTTCGGATAAGGTTGACTGCTTCTGCTCGTCTTCCAGATTGCCTTCTTTTTCTTACGGGTCCACAAGTAAGTTGTTTTTGAATTGTCGCAGATTTATTATTAGTTCTTCTAGTTCATAATGTGAAAGCTCTTCTTCATTGTATTCGCGGATATATTCAAGGCTTAGATTCCAGCCTGTTAGTTTCACAATCCCAAGTTCTCTGATTAAATCTTTCGCCATCTTGAAGTAGAATTCCCTTACACGACTGATTTTCCTCCTCACTCTCCCCTGTTGGTTCATGGTACCACTCTCCCAAGGTTCTAATAATTATCTCATTGTAAAGAGTAGATATTTTTTCACGTAAATAGCATACTCTCTCCCCCACTGGCTCATTGATCTTCACCTTTAAGTCGTTCTTCAAAATGTTCATCAATAAATTTATCTATAAAAAGAATCTTGGCAGCAGTATCTTCACTTTTAATTAAAAAGCCCTTTTTTATAGGGTTTTTATCCCACTCCTTAATTGCCTCTTCTCTTAGTTTAGTCCTAACTCTTCTCTCTAAAGCATTTCTATCCAGGATCATAGTTCTAAATTCAATTGCACGTTCTTCTTTTTCCTTTTCTGGACTAGGAAGTTGTTTTAGCTGGAGTTCATAATTATTCTTCATTTCTAGCATTTCCTCTTTTATCTTACTAATCTCTTCAAGCTCTTGTTTCAAATATTCCCGTATTCGATGCTCGGGTAATGCTGGAGCGTTTGATTCACCTGATGTATTTCCATCATTGGGGTCATAAAATAAATGTTCCTTAAACGCTTCATTTTCAACAATCATCTGACATATTGTAGCCATCGACAGATTGTTGCCAAATCGATTTTTAGCTTCAGCTATAAAACGAATAATTTCAATATCAGAGGTTTTAAAAATTCGTTCTCCTCTAGAATTTCGGCCTAAAGTATGCACTTGGAATTGGTGCAAATCATTAACCCAGTTCCTTATTGTTGGAACCGGCTTATTGATCCCCATTTCTAATAACTTAGTATGAACATCACCGATTGTATAAAAACCCTCATATTGCTTTAAATGGTCATGCTCAACGTTTTGCATAAATTTTACCTCCCATACATCTCATTATCGAAGCAACTGCTTTAGCTTTGTATTCTTATGTAGCCATTGCTGCTTGTAACATGTCGCCCCACTCGTTTCACCTTTAAATAGCTTGTTAGGAGCATATAATAGCCTATTAATAGGTCATTTGGGTAATGAATTAAGAATATTATAGCATATTTGTGCATGCAATACAGACATACTATTGCCATCTTTAAAGATAAAATGATAGCAACTTTCCGTTTAATAACAGTCTATCACCTATCAAGAAACTACCAACTGAAGCTTGAAGAATAATAACAAGCCCCTATTAATACACTTCGACATATCAATAGACAATTAATAAGGCACTCCCACCTGTTAAAAGGATATCATTGGAGTCGATGTTAAATCACTAAATTCATACTTTGATATATCAATAGATAGATAGTTATTAATTAATAACAGCTTATTAACTATCAATAGATTATCATGAATATTTTGCCATGATGTAATTAGAGTCTATTGATATATTAATAGATAGATCATTATTAATTAATAATAGGCTATTATCTATTGATAGGCTATTAATTGAGTTGTATAAAATCATGCAGTTGATAATGGATAGCATTTAAAGAAGGGGGTGGACTTGAAATTTGACATGTTGAGAGTGTATGAGCTGTTAATAGGCTGTCTTCGAAAGGAATTGTAGTACAGAGGAACAAAGATAAGAATTAAAATGAAGCTGAAATAGAGGAAGATGCACAAAGACTTAATATATTGTTTTAGAGAGATAACTAGTGTTATAACTGCCGCAATAACTGCATCAGTAATTGCGGCTATATGAATCAATTGTGAGCTGGGTAAAAGAAGGGAGGAGGAGGAAGTGAAATAGAAATAGCGCCTTTATAGGGCTATAGTTGATAAAACTTTGAAAGGATCGATTTCAGTAGGCTTTGTATTTTTAACATCTTCTTTTGTGGAAGCAGCAAATAAATCAGCTAATTTTAGGCTTTCAGTTTTACATTCTCTCTTGGATAACGATTGTAAAGATGAGAAAATATCATCCTGTGCTAGATTCATTCTATTCTCACAGCACATTCGCTTTTATCACCATATCTTTTATCCTTGCTGTAAGCCTTAGTCCTGCAACAATAGAGTATAGGGGTACATCATTGATTGCCTTGTTATCTTGATATGAAGATATAGGCTTTTCGCCTGCAGTTGGAGTTAATTCTTCTACAGTCTGTTCAATTTTATTGATAAATTTCATGGTAAAGATACGTTCTGAATTGCTTTTGCTGAATTGTAGTACACAGGAACAAAGATAGGTATTAAAATGCAGCTGAATAGAGGAAGATGCACGAAGAATTAATATTTTAACATTTACAGATTGTTTTAGGGAGATATCTAGTGTTTAAACTGCCGCAATAACTGCATCAGTAATTGATTCAGTTATTGCGGCTATAAGAATCAATAGTGAGCTGGGTAAGAGAAAGGAGGAAGTGAAATAGAAATAGCCCCTTTAATGGGGCTATAGTTGATTAAACTTTGAAAGGATCGATTTCAGTAGGCTTTGTATTTTTAACATCTTCTTTTGCGGGAGCAGCAAATAAATCAGCTACATTTAGGCTTTCAGTTTTACGTTCTCTTTTGGAAAACGACTGTAAAGATGAGAAAATATCGTCTGTGCTAGATTCATTCTTTTCTCGCAGCTCATTCACTTTTATCACCATTTCTTTTACTCTTGCTGGAAGCCTTAGTCCAGCAACAATAGAATATAGGGATACATCATTGTTAGCCTTGTTATCTTGATATGAAGATATAGGCTTTTCACCTGCAAATGGAGCTAATTCTTCTACAGTCTGTTCAATTTTATTGATAAATTTCATTGTGAAGATACGTTCTGAATTGTTTTTGCTGGCTACAACAGAAACAGCAAGACGATTTGCATCATTAAAATTATAGCCATCAGATAAAATACCTGATTCTATTGATCTTTTAAACGTTGGAAGATAGGATGCATCTTGTTCAACATCAACATTTGGAGCTTCTAGTTTTACCTTACCAAGTGATAAGATGCCAGGAGTGTTTAGTGTATTGAGAAATTCTGAACTATCAAAATGATATCCTCCTATAGGATCGAATGAAGCAGTAACAATATTCCATTCATGCAAAGTCTCTGCAATAAATTTATTACTGTAGTCTAAGTATTGGTTGATACTTGCGTTTGGATGATCTTTTATAAAAGAATTATATAGTTTTTTGTTGTCTACTGGTAAGATTCCACCAAGATTTTTCATTGCTTGCGAGAAAGTTTGTAATCGATCAATAGCATTCTCTAATACACTCAGGCCTTCCTGGTCACGTGGCATTGTTAAAATGAAACCACATTTTTTATGGAATCCAGCATTTAATACGGTTTTTACTGCCTCCAATAAAGCCCCCGTACCAGTTCCGCCTCCAAGACCAACAATAATCCAAACAAAGTCGCGGTCTGAGAACATTTCTTCAATGTGCTGTTTAATCTCTTCCTTATGTGCTAAAAAGGCCTCTTCACCGATGATGGGATCTCTGCCGGCACCCTTTTCGTAACCTTTTAGTTGATATTTTTTAATGTTTGGCTGTTCTTTGAAACGTTGCAGATCGACGTCATTTGTATTAATAAGCAGGGCAGTATAGGGATTGAAATTGTTTGGAATTTTAGTGCGGACAGAAGCACATTCGTAAGCAATTGCATTACCTCCCATACCAATTCCCAAAAAACCAAATTTTAAGCTTAATCGTAGATCATCACGGTTTATGTATTCACGCATATCTAAATTCCTCCTTATTTTATACTTTCTCTGTAGTCAATGAGTTCTTTACCTAGAGAAGATAAAGTGTAGAATGTAGCTCGTCCAGGCAAGTCAGGAGTGTCTACAAGACCAGCACCATATAGTTGGGCTGTCAATTGATCTAAAGTGTGCCTAGATCCTATTAAATCACTTGTGACAGGTTCATTTGTTTGAGCCATAGCCTTATGATAAAGTTCGTTTGTTAAAACCCCAAGTCGTTCTTTATTAATGGGGCGACCTTCTTTCTTTAAAACAGCTAAAATCCACAATCCATTACCTAAACGAGATAATAAGGTGTTTAGAATTTCTTCGCGTTGCAAAATATTTCCTCCTTTCATGAGAATGTTTGTTGCTTATGTAGTAATTGATGCAATAACTGACGCAATAACTGATGCAATGTAGAAACAGCGGTAATCTATGAATCTTTCTACTGATGCAGTTATTGAATCGAATCGAATCGATTCAAATATACGACTCTATCATACAATCAAGATGTTGGTTTGTCTAGAAGGATTGTATTTGAAAGTGCGTTTTGTAATCAGGATTTGGCTTGCTACATGGTTTAAGTGTTTATTAATGGAGGGGAGTAGGGGGGAATTCTAAAATGATTATGAATAGAAGCATAATAAGCGAAGATCGCTCTGACAATCACCTTCTAATATGTCATTACGATTGTATAGCCAATAAAGATATACTTATAGGCTCTTTTTAAGTGTTTATCATCTACATAGAACCTCTTAACAGCTTTGCACACGACATCCCAGCAGCTGCCTCTTGATCACTCAAACACTCTAAAGATAACGAAATAATCTTGGAAGTAATGGCCCACAGAAAACTAGATCAGAATTGAGTATATGAATGTCCACCAGCAGTTAATCGAAAGCAGCTATAAAATCTCTAAATATTATTAGAACAGTACAAGCTATTATCTGACTAAAGAGATATTAAAATCATGGAAAGATGAAACAAGATAAGATTTGTCTTTTTGACTAATTTAAAATGGAAAGTCGATCTTTCCACATCATCTTTCCATGGCAAACAATGCAAACCATATAGTTATAAAGCCTTGCTAACATAGGAGTTCGTCAATTCTTTGAGTAAAAATTATATAGCTTGATTTTTACCATAATATTATTGGCGCGGAAGGAGAGTAAGGTATATTAGCAAGCTTGATTTTTAAAACACTTTTTACATATCAATTTTCTACTTTAATTTTCATTTCAACGTGTTGCCTTTAAGGAATTATTCATTGTCAAAATACTTATTTAGGCTTATACTTGTCCTAATCTTATAATGCTAGCGAAGGACGCACAGCTACACCTATTGGTGTTGTTTGTGCGTTCTTTTGTTTGGGAAAGGATGATCACTCTTGCGTACTTCAACTTCATTGACTCGTCGATGGAAGAAAAATGTTACACGTAAAGAAAAGCAACAAAAGTATTCTCTCGAAGAACGTATGATTCTAACCAAAGAGAATAAAAATGACTTCAGTATTATATTGGCACTTTACTTTTACAGAGCATTATCGTCTGACCAAATTTACCGTCTAGGTGTAACAGGGATGAAAAAAAATACTCTTTGGAGCAAAATGACTTATCTTACTGAAAGAAAAGTTATTAAGACAATAGTTGATACAGACAAACCAACAGGTTCGTTAAACAGCAAGTATCGCTACATTCTTACAGATCTTGGCCTTCAAGTCATATTGGATGTACTTCAAATTCCGCTCAAGTTACGAGGAGAACCAAAACAATACTTTTCATTAATGGATTTAAGATTGGGGTCTCAAAAGAAACATCACTATTTGAGTGTAGATTGGGTTTCTCGTGTTCAACAACGAATAAAACCATTGCAAATTCCTGATAGTGAATGGAGGCGCTACTTGAACGGTGATCCTAATATTTCAACTACGATTTATAAACCCGATTGGATTATGTATGAACCTCATATTGTTCACAATACAATCATCGAAAATGAGAGATTTGACCTACATCCATTTGTTTATCCTCTAACTATCCGAGATGAAGTATTAACTGAAAAATACAGTGAGCTATCCGAAGGTAGAACGTGGGACTGGAAGTCATTTTATAAACCAATGCTCGTATTGGAAATGGATACTGGCACTATGAATCATAAAGAGTTGAAGAATAAGTACCTAACTATCTTGGATACGTTGAAGCGGGAACAGGATAGAGCCAATTTACCGAAATTATTAGTTTTCTGTAATTATGTTGAACGGTTTAGCCCCCGCTTCAACGAGGATAAAACTGATAACCTTGTCCTAGAGTTACATCCAAATAGTAAAAAACGATTAAGAAACACAAGAAAGTACATGTGTGAAGTTCTACACCAGTCACTACTTGAGGATGAACTAACAGTTCTCCATGGGGATGAATTCGAAACAGTTATTAGAGCTGCAGATTATATTTCTAACAACCAGCAATTTGTTTTTCCGGAACGATTGAATGATCTTTCTTACTTACAGAAACTTTTTTCAAATCATTCTTCGAATCTGAGCATTTTTACACCCGCTTCAGAACAAGGAAAGGCTTGGTGTGATCTTACATCCTATGGAGCAGGACTACCGGATTTCATTGTTAAACAAGATGATGTTAATCGTATTAATGACCGGTTTAATTCAACTGCTCAGAAAATTGATTTTGTATATTATGCGCGAAATGGTTGGGTCAATCCTCAACTAAAAGCTGCAACGTTTGAGAAATGGATTAAATCCGGTGGAGAGTGGCCATTTGTCTCACAGATTCGAGTCATTCTGCTTTATCCGAGTTCAAAAGAATTTCATGACGATATTTTCCCTGTGAAATTTTCAACGAACATTTACTTTGCTAGTTTTGAAGAGCTGGAGGTTGAAAGGAAGTGGGATGAAATGTATGTGCGTGTTCCAGTATTTAAAAAAGGAATTCGTTGGGAGAAGATAACAGGAGTTATATCTGCAGAAGCGGGGGTTGAGGATGAGTAGTCTTTTATCCAAGTTGAATGAAAAGCTGTCTGATTTAAATTATCGAAAGTGGCTTCCTCATTCTTTAGTTGTGATTAGTCATACCATTGTATTACTGATGCTGCTATCTGTTCTAAGAATGAGCTATTCCCTTTTTTGGGGAATTGGAGGTATAGGTGCAACCTCTTTTAAAGAACAAGTTCCAACGTATTTACATTTATTCTTTCCTTTCTACACAAATCCTATGGATGCGAACGTAGTCTATTTTTTAATAGCTGTATGTTTATCTATTTTTACCTGGCTCTTTGGCACAAGAGTTAAAGTATCAAATTCAACTTTTGCTCGAAGGGTAATAAGTTTTATTATTTGTGCAGCTGCAGTTGCATTTCATGTTTGTTTATTTAGCTCAATCGAAATTATTCCAATCGGGTATGATCCGTTAATGTCAGTTCATGACGATTTCGAGTCCCCCTTCAAAGATAGTCTTAATCGTCAATCCGTTCACTTTGTTTCAATGATTATATTGTCTCTACCTTATATCGTACTTTTTTTAGTTCTCATACGCTTGTTTGGACTATATCGGGAAGATAACCTTATACAAGAGTGGTTTAAGAATTATAAGTTTGAGAATAAGCGTTTGGGGAGATTCGGTGATGAAAAAGCAAATGTATTTCCAGATATAACCTTAGCAACTAAAGTTGAAACGAACGTTCCTGCAGTCTTAACTGGTGATTCAAGACAGCTTGGGGTTTCATTGCTTGGCCCGCCAGGAAGCGGGAAAACATCTATGAAGATCATTAAGGCATTTCGACAAGATATGGAACATATGCAGAACATGATTAATGCCTTCCCAAAATACGCGAAGAAATATGGCACAGGGTCAGAAGAGTTTAAACGTGCAATGGCCAAACATTTAATAGCCTCTATCATTATTGAGCCTGCGAAAGACTTATGTGATTCTGCATACAGTATCGCACTAGGTCATGGATTGCCTGAAGAATTAATTATATATCTTGATCCTAGCACTGAGGATACGCCTGGTATTAACTGCATGATCGGACCATTATCTCAAGTTGCAGAAACCATTACTGCTGTATTAGATGGAATGAGCGAAGTTAGTAATGAGTTTTTTCGGCAGGCATGCCGTACTGTCCTAAAGATGTATATTTATCTTATTAAAATTGATCGTATTAATAATTGTGACTTACTTGATCTAGACCGAATGTATCAAGATCCACGGTTTACTATGGATTTAGTCGTATCTGTTGAAAAGTCGATTCCGCCCGATGAAGATATAGCAACAATGGTGAAGGATCAAAGACTATATTGGATGCTGGTGAAGCGGGTTATTCGTTGGTTCAGAAACGATGCACTTTCAATACAAACCGATAGAGATGGAATTGTTATGCGGTATCCAAAAGGCCATGAACATGAAGGTAAGGAGAGAGTTATTGATTTACAATCAGAATTTACAAGACAGACTCGAAATTTACTATCTGATTTGATTATGAATCCATATCTAGCGCGAATACTCATAAATGACAGGAGCGTTGATGTAGATCGGATTCTTGCTAAAGGTGGTATATTACTTTGTAATACGGATAACGGTTTACTTGGTGATGTCTCTAATGCTTTCGGTAAATTAGTATTAATGACCGTGCAAAATGCTGTATTCAGACGTAAGGGCGATGAGAATACGCGAGCCCTTGTTAGTTTATTCGTAGATGAATTCTTTGATTATATAAATCCACCTTACTTAAAACTGGCTAGTCAAGGACGTAAATATAAGATAGCTCCATTTGTTGCCTTTCAAACACTAGCTCAGTTAGCAGTAAAATATGATGACAAGTTTGTTCAAGTTACTCTTGGTACGACTAGGAATCTAATTGTCTATGGTGGAGTTAGTAATTATGATGCTGAAATTCTAACTGAATATTTTGGATCAACAACTATGGATCAAATCATGGTTAGAGAGAGTATTACACCGGATAAAATGCAAAGTCCGAATTTTTCCTATTCGGAGTCGGTTACGAGAGAAGAAGTTGCTGTTGCTACTAAGGATGATATTATGTTCAATCCTTTCAAATTTTCTTATTGTCGACTTGTGCATGAGGGCAGCACACAAAAAGCATTTTTAGCTGAAGGCGACTTCATTGATAAAGGCGAAGCAAATGAGTGGGCTTTAAATTTAAATAAAGGTGCTCTTGAGTATTTTATGAACTACTGGAGAAATGAGCTAATTATTGATCTTCAAGCTGAAGCTGTACCAGAACTTGCTAAACTAGAAGATAGAATTGATGCTGAAGCGAATGAGATTATTGCCCAAGTGGATGAGGAAATAAAGGATTTCACACAGATATCCAAGCGTTTTGATGGATATTCAGTTGATAAGACAACGGAAGCACAGCAATGCGTTGCACTTCAATACTTAGAGGAAAAGGTAGAGAAGGAGAATTTTATCCAGAATGGGTACTTACATACTTCATCTGCAAAGGAACGGGATGAAGAGGATAAGATATTTGCGGCTGAATCACTATCATTTAGTAGAAACATGAGTGACCTTTTAAATGGAGTTAGGTTAAAAAAAAATGAGAAAGTTAATTTTATCGCGGTTAAGCTTGAGGCTGGTCCCAATCATAAATTAGATGATTTAAAGAATGTGTCATTGGAAATTGATTATGATGCACAAGCTTTTGTCCAAGCAGTAAAAGAAAAATCTTTAAAGAGTTAAATTCTCCTGAAAATGTATAGGGATGTTTTATAAGTCTGAAAGGCGAAATAAATCATTTGTAGAAGGGAGTTCGGATTCATAGTGCCATAGCCGCCGGGCACTTAAAAAAAGAGGCATGCTTCCTTGAGAATTTTGATTCCCCTAAAGAAGCCGAGCATTAATAGGGTATTAGGTAATTATTTGTAAAAGAAATAATTTTACCCATTAATATTCACCTCCATGATGTTTTTACCTATCTTAAAAGGGACACGTATAAAAAGCTTGCAACTTAGTTAAGCAACGTTCCCAGAAACGTGAACAGCGGCGTTATGAAGGGAATCCATCTATTCTCTGTATGCAAACCACCTTCATCTTCATACATGTTCGATATGGTTAAACGATCCTTATTGATTACTCTATACCACAGCATGTTACAACGTCGCTACAGTTATTATGCCTATTTCATCGGCAGCAGAACAGTTGAGAGACCGGGGATAAAATACCCTGGTCTACCCAACCAATTATCGTTAAAGGATAAATGATTTTAGATTCTTATCATTTTAGGTTTTCTAGTGGTCTTTATTTTTACCAGCAAGTTTATCTGAAGAAGGAGAGTCAATATTAAGCTCTTTTAACTGATTTAAAATCGTGGGTAAAATTGCCATTTCAAGATTATAGATAGAATCGAGTTTCTCATGAATACTTGACAGTAATTTTATGTCATTTGTTATTCGATATTTTAAGAGGAGATTTAAACTGATTGTTGATTCCTTTACTACATGAGAGTATTGTTTTATTTGCTCAGGTATGAATAATATTTCTTTTGTTTGTATATAATCCAATCTTTTCAACATGATTTGTTTATGTTCTTTTAATAAGTAGAGTGGCCGTACATCAAATCTTCGTTCTGAATCATTGGAATAAACCTTTTTTAATTCTTTATGAATCTGAAGTCCAAAAATATACTCATTTTGAGGAGGGTTAAAATAATTACTTTCTCTATAATATGAGTTTTTTGAAAAAATATAATCCTCCAAATAATGTATGAGAACGTTTACATCGAAGTCGTAAGATGAATTATTATTGTATCTTAGTAAATATACATTATTATGGTAGTGATTATGATTTGGTTGGCTCTTAATTGAGACAAAGGCTTTTTCGAATTCAGAAAAAGCCAGGTCAAATTTTCTGAATTTTTGAGGTTGGCCTTCAGGAGAATTGAAACCTGCAAGATTATAAACCTGCTTTTCTATATCATAGCCATAAATTAAGACTGAATGTGGAAAAAAACGCTTGTTATACGCCAAAGTATTTGGGATATGAAATTCATCAACAATGGTTTGTATATAATAGTCCATATCGATGCAATCAATGATATATTTAGTTATATTTTCTCCATGCCATCGAAATACTGACTGTTTAGAATGACGTTCATAGTCGAAAAGAGACTTCTGAAATATTGGATTTACCGTGTAAAAATCAAAGTAGTCCGCCTGATGATTTATTCTGAGTTTTAATTGAATATAATTACATAGAATCCAAGCGAGCGCGGAATCATGCTGAGACAAGATAGATAGCGCATTTGCATGTTTAGGATACCCATCAATCATTGGATGGGCAATGGGAAGATTCTTTATCAATATACTATCTCCTTCAACGGATTTTTAGAAACTTCGACTCTAAATGACTATTCTAAAATTCAAATGGTGTTATTTGAATAAAAAAGAGTATGTCATTATTTAATGTAGATGTTGTGGGAAATTTCATATTATGTAATAAACATGATTATATCCCTTATATTTAAACTTAACAATAAAGTAAATGTAATTGCTAATTTTAAAGTGACTAAATCCAGCTCATCAGAGAGGGGAAAGGACATATATAGCGTGGTAGATTGAGAGTATATCCGAAAAAACTTAAATCTTGCCTGCATAAGGGTTCTTTCAGTTATGAATCCATATAGTGTATGAAAAATTCCTAGAAAAAGAATCATCCTCAGGCTTAAAGCGAATCCTGTTGAACAGATGTTGATTGGATTCGATCATGTTGAGGTCGAGGGTAATATGTTCAATCTATTCAAATTTTCTTATTGCCGACTTGTGCATGAGGGCAGTACAAAAAAAAGCATTTCTAGCCGAAGGTGACTTCATTGATAAAGGTGAAGCAGATGAATGGGCTTTAAATTTAAATAATGACGATTTAGAGTATTTTATGAACTACTGGAGAGATGAGTTAATTATTGATCTTCAAGCTGAAGTTGTTCTGGAATTTGCTAGACTTAAAGATAGAATTGATGCTGAAGCGAATGAGATTATTGCCCAAGTGGATGAGGAAATAAAGGATTTCACACAGATATCCAAGCGTTTTGATGGGTATTCTTTTAATAAGACAACAGAAGTACAGCAATGTGTTGCACCTCAAAACTTAGAAGAAAAGGCAGAGAAGAAGACTATTATCCAGAATGGAAGCGTACATTCTTTATTTGAGAGGAAGCGGGATGAAGATCAAGCAGTAAAAGAAAAATCCTTAAAGAATTAAATCACTTGCAAAGAACAAAAATGTAAAAGACGAAATGAGTCATTTGTCATTTTCAGGAATTTAAGAGTAGTTATGTCATCGCATGTAGTCTAGAAGAAGAAGCGTAATTACACGCTTTGTATGCCAAAATCTGTACATTGGCTACGTTGAGGAAGCTTGGAACTGGGTACAGGTGCGGTTGGTGTCGATTGGTGAAAAATTTGCGAAGATAGAAAAGATAGGCGTTGACAAGAGTTTACATGATTGAACGATATAGTCGTATTACTCTAAATGATCACGAGGAATTGCAACTGTTATGGATAAGCCATGAACAGAATGAGCTGCTGGTTAATTAAATGGCATAGTTTGATAGATTTGATTGCTGAATTTGCTTTTAAGGATAAGCCTTGAGTCGCAAGCCATACTCGTACGAGAGGTAAGATTAAAGCCTTGGGTGTGGCTGTTGGATGGACTATTCAACCCATGAATTCATGTAAAGACTATGTAATCGTGTGAATCAGTCCTTTGACAGGAGGTTTATTCTTGCTCTTGAATAGAATAGAACTTCCTACACCTCCTGCCAGCGGAATCTGTAAGAAGTTCCTATCGAATACATCACAAACTTACGAAGATCAATGCTTTAAACATGATCTCCTAACAGTCTGAACAATACTCAGCTTCGCTAGAGGAAAACGGTAGGAACAAATTTATGATATTCACCTTATTACCGTAAGTAGTTACAGCTAGGTCAATCTAAGTTATCATGAAAATATAACAGTTTTAAGCCTATAAATAAATAAACAACAATACAATGTTATAGTCTTTGTACTAAAAATCATCAAATAATAGACCATCATCTTAGAAATCGTAACATTACTACTTAATTAGTTCTGAAAGTAGCACATCCAAGGCAATTCGCTCCTGATATGCTATGTCATCTATCATACTTAAGATATTTTTAATTGTATCAGGATTGTATTTTATATTGCATTTAATAACAGTATTTCTCAAAATAAGAGATTTTCTTTCTATGTCTAAAAAAAGCTTTATTTCCTTAAACTTCAAAAAACCAAGAGAATAAAGATAATCTATTCTGAAGTTCATACATTTTTTATGGTCATATAAGATGTGAAAGGCACGAACATCGAAATCTAGTTGATCATTATTCCTAAAAATCACATATTCCTTAAGGGTGGTATATACGTCTAAACCATATTTACCTTTGATGGGGTTCCTTATCATTGAAAGGTGTTCAGATGAATTGACAGAGTAATAATAATCATTTAAAAGACTAATTATATTATTAATATCTAATTTATATTCGTTTTTATTACTGGACTTATACATAATAACATAATCTAAGTATTCAGCCCGATTTCTTATCTCGAATAATTCTTTACTATAATAAGCTTTTTTAATATCTTCCCTTTTTACTGTTAGTTGTTTATATCCTGTATTATCAAAAAAGCCAGCACAATAAAACACGTTCCTTTCCTCTTCGTATCCATACACAAGAATTGAATGAGGAAAAGTATTTTTGTAATAATGTTGAGTTCCTGGTATGTAATATTTATCAATAAATAACCAAACATAATAATCATCGTTGAGCATATTAATAACAAATTCTGTTATATCATTTGAAAGCATGTCAATTAAATTTCTTTTGATTTTCTGTTTGGATATAACAGGGACTTCATGGTGTAGGAAATTCGTGGTAAAGAAATCAAACCACGCAGAAATATAGTTATTATCCTTTATAAAATTATCACTTGCAAATAGCTGTATATAATTACTTAATATCCAAGGTTTAGATCCGTGAGAATTTTGAATTCCCGAAAGAAGCTGGGCATGAAGAGGGTATGAGGTAATTATTGGTTTTGTAAAAGAAAGAATTTTATCCAATAGTGTTCACCGCCATGATATATTTACCTATCTATAAAAGGGCAAGTACGAAAGACTTGCAACTTATTCACAGAAAAGCGTGTTTACAAATCCAGTTTAATCCTAGAAATGAGATCGGCTGTGGAACCTTGCATTAAAAGCTTGTGAAGAGGATCCTTCTATAGACTCTAAACATCTTTTCATCTTTAATTATCAAAAGCACAGTGAATAGAGATTAGCCCAAACGAGACTGATAACTTCGTACTGTTGTGTGCCAGAGGTTCCTTCCTTTATGTTTACATATGGCGACACACGGTGCGCAAAGAAAAGGTTCAATATAGAATCATCAATTTATTTACCGTCTCTATCATCAAGCCTGGTCGATATTGTCAAACAATATTTTAACGTCGTACTCTATTAGCTACAGTATCTTAGAGGCTTCTTGTTGCCTATTTCATCGACAGTTGCACGGTTTGGAGACGGGGATGAAATTCCCCGTTCTATTCAACCATGTAGAGAGAATTATCGTTAGAGAATAAAATTTAGTTTCTAATCGTGTTAGGTTTTCTAATGGTCTTTATTTTTGCTAGCTAGTTTATCTGATGAGGGAGAGTCAATATTAAGCTCTTTTAACAGATTTAAAATCGTAGGTAAAATAGCCATTTCAAGATTATAGATATTATCGAGTTTCTCATGAATTTTTGACAATAATTTTAGCTCATTCGTTATTAGATATTTTAAGAGGAGATTTATACTGATTGTTGATTCATTTACAACATGAGAATATTGTTTTATTTGTTCAGGTATAAATAATATTTCATTTGTTTGAAAATAATTCAATCTATTCAACATGAGTTGTTTATGTTCTTTCAATAAGTAAAGTGGCCGTACATCAAATTTACATTTTGAATCACTGGAATAAACCTTTTTCAATTCATTAAGAACCTCAATACCAAAAATATATTCATTTTGAGGAGGATTAAAATAGTTGCTTTCTCTATAATATGAGTTTTTTGAAAGGATATAATCTTCTAAATAATATATGACAACGTTTACATCAAAATCATAAGAAGTATTATTATTGTATCTTAGTAAATATACATTATTATGGTAGTGATTATGATTTGGTTCACTCTTAATTGAGACAAAGGCTTTTTCGAATTCAGAAAAAGCCAGGTCAAATTTTCTGAATTTTTGAGGTTGGCCTTCAGGAGAATTGAAACCTGCAAGATTATAAATTTGCCTTTCTGTATCATAGCCATATATTAAGACTGAATGTGGAAAAAAACGCTTGTTATATGCACGAGTATTGGGGATATGAAATTCGTCAACAACGGTGTATATGTAATAGTCCATATCAATGCAATCAATTATATACTTAGTTATATTTTCACCATGCCATCGAAATACAGACTTTCTAGAATGACGTTGGTAGTCGAAAAGAGATTTCTGAAATACTGGATTTATTGTGTAAAAATCAAAATAGTCCCCTTCGTGATTAATTCTAAGTTTTAATTGAATATAATTGCATAGAATCCAAGCGAGGGCAGAATCATGCTGGGACAAGATAGATAGCGTATTTGCATGTTTAGGATACCCTTCAATCATTGGATGGCCAATGGGAAGTTTTTTTATCAATAGACTATCTCCTTTAAACGAATTTTCATAAACTTCGACTCTAAATCATCTTGAAGGGAGTTTATTCTAAAATTAAAATTGAACTCCACTGTTTTTGTGTAATGGTGTTGTAGGAAAATTCATATTATGTAATAAACAAGATTATATCCCTTATGTTTAGATTTAACAATAAAGTATATGTATTTGCTATTTAAAAGTGACTAAATCTACTTCTTCACAAGGGGGAAAAGACATACACAGCATGGTAGATAGAGAGTATGTTCGAAAAAACTGACGGGTGGCTATTCGAAGATTAAGTACGAAATTAAATTTCGCAAGGTAAACCGTAAGAAGTTCTTTATTTCTGGAATGGTACAAATCGTTGATTGTTGGTTGAATTTTAAAAATAGCTTTCCGTTCAATGATCGATTTCAATGCCTTCCGTCTCATTCTGGCGTTCAAAAACAATCTGCTGAAGGAAGCTGGTTTAAAATAAAAAACTCTTGAATTCCGTAGATCTATCGTTTATGGTAATAAGTAAGAAAATATTATCGTAGCGAAGGACGCATAAATAACCTCTATAGGGGTTGTTTATGCGTCTTTTTTTCGTTACCCCTACAAATCCAAGGAGGAGTACAAATGAGTCTGAATCAGCACGTATTGGAGATTTTGAGAGAGTCGATGGTTAGAAAGTGGGTTCAGTACGGAAAAGTTGAACAAATTAAGTCGGCTATTATAAAAGGCAAAAAAGAAGAAGTTGTCATTATTAATTTCCAAAACGTTAATCTCTATTGCAAAAAGGAAGACTTTGTTGATCGTAATGTAGCATCGTTAAATGGCTTTGTTCATACAAAAGTACCATTTATCGTAACGTCCTTAAATGAAGATTATGTATTAGTTAGCAGGCTGCAGGCTATACCTAAAGTCGTGAACCAATTTCTAGCCAATACTCGTCAAGGAGATCATGTAAGAGGGGTTGTAACAGGGGTATTGGACACAAACGTAGTCTTTCTAGATGTAGATGGTTTCCCTTGTATAATACCAGCAGCTGAATGGGATGTTCGAAAAATCAGAAATCTAAAAGACATTCTTCCTATAGGAGCCGAGGTTGAAGCAAAGGTTTTGGAAATTAGAAAGGAAGAAAATCTAGGAACAGAACTAAGGGAAGAAAATACGGATGAAATGGCGGCAGATGAGCAAGAGTTGGCAGAAACTAAGTCTTCCAGTTCTAGAGAGTTTGGTTATCGTGTCATCTTATCACGTAAGGATGTAATTGTAGAAGGTAAAGAAAGATTTTGGGACGATATTGAAGAACATCACAATATTGGCGATAAAGTAGCAGTCACCATTACAGGCAAGGCACCAGGTAATAATAGTTACTATTGTGAACTACCAACGGGTATTACCCTAATTGGGAATTTAGCAAGTAATTTAAGAAACAAATACTACTCCGGTTTGCCATCCGGTGTTGTTGCAACTGCGGAAATCACTCGTCTTGATAAAGAGACTAAGCGTGGAAGAGTTCTAATATTTAAGTTAGAAGCCAATCACGCAGCTATGATGTCTAATGCATTCAACTTTATCTAATACACAAACTCAGCCGGTTTCACTTTGGACTACAAAAGATGGGCAAGTTCCTTTCTTCGATGACCCGACTTTTAATATTGAGATGTTAAAGTGGAACCGCGAACCGGACACGGCCTTTGACTCTGTTTATAGGCGAGTGCTTCGAGGTGAAATATCAAAGATTGATATTGATATCGCAATTGTATTAGCACGGGCAAAGGTACTGACAGAGAAGCAATTGCGGCATCTATTCCGTAATATCTTTCCGCAGTCACACAAATTGGCAACCAGATTAAGGTTTTTACAAAAGATTGGTTGGTTTGAAGGATGGCGCCTGGAAAGTCAGTTTAATGATCGGGAACATTTGTGGAGTATTGGGATAGCTGCAAAAAATTATCTAGGGTACGGTCTAGGGATGGAAGTACCTGATCCCATCCGCATTTCTCAATCAATAAAAAATTGCTTACCGTTTTGTGCCATAAACGACATAAGAATTATGCTTGTTGAAAAGGGTGTATTAAAACCAGACGAATTTTATTGGTATCCGGAATTGGCACCAGATTACGAATCACCAATGGCACTGATGGCAATGCAGACCCCAATAGGTAAGATGGTAATGTACGTCGAGAGGCTATCTCAAAATAAGCTTCCTGCACGCTTCATGGCTAGAAAAATTAAACAATACCTAAAGACATTTTCAGAAAATGGAGGGTTATATAATCCAATACCAAATAGTTTGCCACCTGTTATCGTTTGGAGTTGCGGATCGGAAGAAGCTATGCGGAATATACTGAGTGTTCAAAAACAGTTTCCAAGCGACATAACACAGTTTTTTCTCGTTGACGAATTTATTAAAGAGAATGACCTACGTTATGCGTGGCGGGTTGCTACAATGAATGCTTCAGGAGAGGCAACTATTCGCGCTTTTGATATGGATTTCTTGTGAGGAGAATAACATGAAGATTAAAGTTAACGCTTTGTTTTTTTTATCCCTTTTGATAGCAGCAGCGGGATTCACTATGTTCCTTCTTTTATTTATTAAAGGAGAAGAGCTTCTGCCAAAAGAGTACGTATTCACACCAAAATCAAATTTGATTGACACCTATACGGATATTACTTCCGAGAATTTTAAGGAATTATTTGAATTACAAGAAGTATTAAAGGCATCCGTCACACCTAATATGGTTACTGTGGACAAAATGGATGCTGTCATGAATAAGTCTTTTGTTAGTCCTTTACATAAAGGGGAGTACTTGACTACCTTTCATGTAGCAGATCCGATCCTGGTTCCAGACGATGGCGAAATGCCATATCCCATACCAAATGATTGGTGGGCTGTCATTGACTGGACAGGTCGTATCGGAGATGTTGGTGAGATATGGCTGACACCAACGGAATCATTGAGAAAATGGTATGAGCAACAAGAGCAAAGCTCGAAATTGCTTGATTCCATCAATGGGACAGAAATAGCAAAGATTACTGAGTATATAGTCGTTCCAGATAAAGAAAATCGCCCATTATCTAAGCCTATTTTCGAGAACGTACGGGTAAGATATGTATTTGATTCATCGAACCGACAAATTCGAAATGCCGAAGAAGTTGACGATCGCTCAGAGGGTACTGGTCGGCCGGAAAATGTGAAAATGTTTTTAACACCTGAAAAATTTGCAAATTTGAAGCTGGCTGTTGAAGAGGGATACAAACTTATTTTAGCAGTGGATAATGGAGTGGTGAGAAAATGAAGGTTGGTGTAACAGGTAAGACTAGCCGTATCGTTGCTGTTGTTCAACAGATTAAAGGTATTACCGACACTGTATTTTCAATGGATAGTGAGGGCGAATCACTAGGTTCCTGTGACGTAATTCTTCTTGATAACTTAAATTCTAAGGAAATTGATTCCATATGGAATCAATATTCTGATACAACGATAGCCTATGTAATGGATGTACAGAATGGTATTCGATCTGATTTTGGACAAATCAAAGAATTGTGCGTAATCAAAAATATTCCCTTTATTACTATTTACGAAGGGGTTATTGAAGAAGAGATAGAGAAATTTCTTTTTCCTTCACGGTATGAAGGGAGACTACAACCGTGTATATCCTTGATTTCTGTACATCGAAAATCTGGAGCATCAGAGATTGCCCGCGCATTGAGCCAGCAAATTGCTGATAAAACTACAGGCAGCATAGGCATAGTAAGTCTCGATCCATATGATGTTATTTCAGTTGAGAATGGTATTACTCAAATATATCGCGAGTTTGATATTGGTGGACTTACTCCAGGACGTATCAAGGAGCTGGCGACAAGCCTTGACGATAACCTATTCTATATAGCCGGTAATTCAAAGCTGGAGTCCTCACGGACGATGGACCCCTATAAATTAGAACAAATCTATTCGTTAATTCAATCAGCTTTTGATTTCACCATTTTTGTGGTCTCCCCATATTGGGATAATGCAATGACTCTAGTCAATCTGAAAAATGTAAAGCGTAAATATCTGATAGCGACGTCAAATCGCGATGACATGAAAGAGTTTTATTCATATATACCTCAAATCAGGTATCAGTTTGAGCTAGACCTACGAAACAATTCATTTATTTTTAACTATGATGGGCTTGGAACTGAAGCAAAAAGCAGTGTGAGCAATCAATTATCTGCAGGATGCGTATTACAGTTGCCTTACGTACCTGGGCCTAATCCCATGTCGAAGAAATTTACACAGGCAGGCTTAGGGAAATTGGCAAAAAACTTGGTTGATGAGCATAGGCTGCCGCTTAAAACCGAACAAAAGGCTAAAGGTTGGTTTTTTAAAAAGTCAGGTTAATGGTAACGGATGGTGATTACAATGGTAGCGTTGCTATCAGAGACAAAAAATAGAGAAATCCCTCAAAATGTCTTGGCGGACTACATGAAAGAGGGAGAAAGCAGCGTATTTGATGGTCGAATTCAGATGTTTCAGTTCAAAAATGCAATTGAACTGGTGGATCAATGGTTTAAGGATCGTTTAACCAAAGCCAAAGATTCAAAAGAACAAAAAAAACATGTGAATCAGACACATCGAGCAACAAAAGGTCATCCCGAGGAAGTAGAAGAAGTAAAAACGATAATTAGACAAATTGTAGATGAATATAAATTGCATGATATACAGCCCCCTGCAATTTATCCGGATCTTGTGGATGCTTTATTTCACGAAACATGGGGCAATGGCTGCGTGAGCGTATGGATGGAGAAATATCGAACTGTCGGTAAGTGTAGAGTAAACGGAAAAGAAGTACGCTATCGGCGGCCCAATGATCGAGTACACCGCACGCATGAACAGTATGAGAGTATGCAGGATGTTTATCGGCTCATAGATAATTTGACTCGTAGTGAGGATGGGGCGATTATGTCTCGTGAAAAGCCTTATGCCGAGCTGCAGCTTTATAATGGCACACGGGTTGTTATTACAATACCTCCGATGAGTAAACATCCAACTATCGTATTTCGAAGAAATACTCTCGAGCAATTTACATTGCAGCAACAAATAAATTTAAACACTATAGCAAGTGAAAGCCCCCCAATTTATCGTATGCTAGCGCGTTGTGGTACTAAGTTAATACTAACCGGGGAGCCAGGCGTGGGGAAATCAACGTTTTTGTTAACCATGTTTATGGAAACGAGAGCTGATCTAGTGACCGTAACAGCGGAGAATGCATGGGAATTGGACTTGAAAGCCAGATTTCCAGACCGTGATATTACTGAATTTGTTGGTGATGACCGTACAATGGTTCCAGTAGTATTCCCTAGAACACTGCGAATGGACCCGCAAATATATGTCATTGGTGAAGTGCGGGAAGTAGAAGCACCCATGTATAAGGAAGCTTGTGCGAACACTAGGGGTTTGGTAATAACGACGATGCATGAGAAAAATTCGACAAACGTTCCCGGCACGCTTGCTCGTAAAGAGCTGCGGCATACGGAAGGATTAAACTATCGCATCTCTTTAACGGATTATGCTAGCTTAATTGACTTTGTTTTAGTGTTCGAAACGGATGAGGACGGCGAAACTATTCGCAACGTTGAACTAGCAGAGATTCATTTTGATCCTCTAACAATGGGGGTAGAAAGTAGAAAAATCATGTGGTATGACGGTGAAAAGTGGTGTTATAGCGCTGAGATTGATCCTGAACTACAAAAAAGCATGAGGAAAAAAGACCGTATAGCGTATACAGAAGGTATGAATGCCCTTCAGTCCCTTTCACAGCAGAATCCAATTCCAAATGAGGTTCGAATAACGAGACTCTCTTGGGGGGATCGCTAATGCTTGATAATCTTGCGCAGTTTTTTCTACGAAATTGGTTTATGTTCGCTGCCTTTTTAATTCTGTTTGGGACATTAATCATGGCCAGTATTGTCTTTCTAAAAGCTCTTCATCTATATCAAGAGCATAAGGATAAGAAGCGATTTGAAACTCTTGGAAATTTACAGCTAAGTAATACTGACGAGATATTTAATAATCGCATTCTGCGCTATATTTCTATGCATCTTGAAGTTATTTTTGGTATTCCTTTAGCTGGCGCCAAGATTGGAACATATCTATTTCTATTCTTTAGCGCTGTTATTGGATGTATGACAGGATACTACTTATTTGATATTTACGGTAAATGGGATGCTAATTTGCCATATGACCAAGTCGGTATAGGTGTGTCAGTTATTATAGGACTTTGTGCGAGTGGAGTACCATTTTTACTCTTACATGCAGTTTTGCAGCAACGACGAGCTAAACTAAGCCACGAAATACTTCCCTTCTCTGAGGAATTTGAAAAGAGATACCTCATAGATAGGGATGCGTATGCTGTTCTAAATTCAATGGTAGATTCTATTAAGAATGCTACTATGCAGCGTTTAACTTATAACTTGATACAAGGTTTACAAGCCAAAAACCGAATGCGAGCAGAGCATGAATTAGTACTGTTTGAACATCAAATAGGGACAAGGTTTGCAGAAATTCTGTGCATTTTGCTTCGAGAAGCATTAGGAATAACAACTGATGTCCGGAATGATAATCGAAGGGAAAATAAGGACATACGTGTAGGCATACGATCACTTATTGAAAAAATGCATATGATTCAGCGTGTTAATCATGAGGATCGACCAGAGAAACAGGAGATATTTCAAATTGGGTTAGCGACTTTTCCTGTTTTATACGGTGTTTATTATCTAACAAGTGGGATTATGCCAGAATCAACCGCCAAACGATATCTGTTTGAAATTCCAGCACAACTAAATTTCTTTGTACTAGCTGTAGTGCTTGGTTTTGTAGGGCTAGCAGTCAATATCCTAATATCAAGGAGAAAGTTTGATCTTTAAATTGAAGGGGGGTGTTTTTATATCGAAACATTGCAATATTGGATCTCCATAAATCTATATTCGTTGATGCTATATGGAGGTTTATTTTCAATAGCTGTCTCAGTTATTCTATCTTTTGTGTCTATAAATAGGGGACACCGCTCTGTAGCAATACATGAGTTGCGAATATATATGCGGCTAGAAATTAATGACCAAGTCGCGAAATTAAGTAAATGGTATGAGAATGAATTGGCAGAACGTTTGTTAATCTCAATGGGGGCACCTAAGTGGTTGACTGCAAGCAAATTGAAAATATTTAGGGATGGTCTGTGTATTGTTCTCATCATAATTTTGTTAACAAGGTTGTTTGTAAATGGAGGCGGGGAATTCTATTATCCTCTTGTTTTCATAGCAGCTGTATTTTCAGCACTATCGCCTACTGAACAATTTCCATCTATATTTACCATGTTTGTCGCTCCTTTGTTTCAAAGAATTCATAATTATCGAGTGGGTAGAGAAACAGCCGTTTTTATTCAGCTACTTCGAAATGAGGTAAATGAGAAGCATGAACGTTCTGTACTATCTATTATCAGACAATTTCAGAATTATTTTAAAATCTTACAACGAGATCTATTACTTCTAGAGCATGAATGGAAGAACCGTAAGTTGGCACTAAAAAACTTTGCGGCGCAATATCCTAATAATCAAGAAATAGATGTAATTTGTTCTGTGCTTGAGAAACTTGAAGAAATCGGCTATGAAGCAGCTGCAAAATCCTTGGCAGAAAACGAAGACACATTAGCCGAAAAACAAACAGCAAGTTATAAATCAAGGCAAAAAGATATTAATCAGGTATTAACCCTAGTTAACATTAGTGGGGTTGCAGCTGCGGCTCTTTGGGGTGTACTAGCTTTGTTTATTTGGGCTTATTCATTTGATATTAATTACTAAAATTAAAATTGGAGGTTTTTATTATGAGTTGGACTTGGAAAAAGATTTTAGGATTTGGAATTACGGGGCTTCTAATAATGACGCTTATTTTCGCGCCAGCGACGGGTCTTATCGCTAAGGTGAACAATTCTCATGCAAAAGCGGTTCAACGTGTCGACGACACTACAGACTCTTACGCAAAGTAAATAGGACGGAGAGAAAGAGGGGGGTATCCCTCTCTTTTTCCTTGATTAGGGGGATACATATGAAGTTTGTTTATACAATAATTTTATTTCTCTTGATTGTCAGCTTAGCAATAGTGGTAATCATACTTGATCATGCTGACACTAAGAATCAAGTTTATCTTGAAATGGCGATCACTGAAGCTATTCTTAAAGCAGCTCCCTATGGTTATATAACTCCTGAGATCCAACAAGAGGTAAAGCAATTTTTAGTCGATGCTCGTTCGTTTAAATCTGAAAATATCATAATGGAAGGTACTATAAACCTTGCTGAAAGAAAAATAAAAGGTTCCGGTGATGAGAGAATCCATCTAAAAATCACCTATCCGAGAACTGTCCTAATATTCTTCGGGAATATTATTAATAAACCAATAGGATCTTATCGCTATATTAATACAGAATTCCCTACTTCTTAATTGAGGAGTTTTAATATATGAAAATGGTATTAATGTTAATCTCACTTTTGGTTGCCATAGTAACTATCTTTAATGTAAACCTTGAAGATCGAATGATTATGCTTGGTGAGGTACGATCTTATGGAACTGTAATATTAGCAGCTCATGACGCAGCTGTTGTAGATAAATCCCTTAAAGCTGAAGGATATATTGTATTTGATGAGATTGCTGGCACAGCCAATTTCAGAAGAAGTTTAAAAGATAATCTTGTACTTGATGATCAATTGTATCCAATAAATAACGCAATTTTTAGTGGTCAAATTAAAACTGTAGGGCTATTCTTTGTGGGTGATAATAAGGTTCCTCACGACGGATTAGGACGACCGATATATCCGTATGAATTTGTGCAGAGTGTAATGTATCGCAATGAAGTTATTACTTTGCGAGAAACTTTGCTGGGTCCAAGTGTTGTAGCTCTGATTGAAGCACCGCTAAATGTAGAAGGTGATATTGTGAAGCTAAAGAAAGCAGTCTATCGGTATTTGGATAAGAGGTTATAAATGAAAACGAATGTTCCATAAATCAGCAAAATATGGTATTCTTATTTTGTATAATATATATTTTTATACCTTCTATTGCTAGTGATACTCTTCTATAAGGGGAGTACTGTTTTAATAAAGAATTATATTAAACATGAGTAGCGAAGGACGCACTTACCCAACTATAGGGTAAGTACGTCCTTTTTCTGCTTTTACTAGCAAAAGAGCTTATTTAAAAAAATAACCAGGAGAGTGAATTTAATTGAACAATAATGTTAAGGGCTTGTCTTTTGTACTGATTTTGGTTCTTATGATGTCTATAGTCTCAGTACCAGTTAGTGCAGCTTCAGAAACTAAAGATAATATTGTGAATAAGAGTTATGAACTTCAAGAATCAGTTAAACAAATACAGTTTACACTTGAAGGGAAAAAATCTTTTTCATCTAGGATTATTCTTCCAGATGGTAAAATTATAGAGAATAAAAAAAGTACTGAAATTAAGGACAAGGATGGATCTTATTGGGTAAGTTCTTACTCGTTAACACCAGCGGCCAAGGGAACCTATCGATTCGAAATTATTACAAAAGAGATAATGTACTTCAATTTGAAGGTCGAAATTCCGTTATTCTCTGATATAGCCAATCATTGGGCGAAGGATGCGATAAGTGAGTTTGTTAAGAAAGGGGTAGTAAATGGGAAATCTAAAGGGGTATTTGCGCCGGATGCAAAAGTTACTGGTGAAGAACTAACAAAAATGCTAGTTATGGCTTTATCCGATGAAAATGATCAAGGGAATAGACAATGGGCACGCGCTTTCAGATGGAAAGTGCTCGATGAAGAAATAAAAAGATCAATGGGTCTTGCCGAATACCAGTTTATCACGAAATCAGGAGAGCACTGGTCAACTCCATATATTGCTGCTGCTAAGGATCTAAATGTAATGAAATGGTCTGATCCGGCATTAAAGTCTTCTTTCAAACGCAAGGATGTTGCTTTGTTACTATATAACATTATGCAGCTTACGACTGACCAAGAGATAAGTGTTAAAACTTATAATGATACATCTAAACTTTCTAATGATTACCAGAAGGCTATTGCCCTTGTAAGTCAGTTCAGTATTTTTAATGGATACAAAGATGGAACTTTTCGTCCAGATCAAGATGTTACAAGGGCTGAAGCTGTTATTGTTTTAAAACGGCTAATCCAATACTTATTAAACTAGGGGGTATTTATATATGAAGAAAATCATTTTAACAGTAGTGGCTTTCGTAGTATTGATTGCAGCTGCTCCAATTAGCACACAAACAATTAATGCTGCTAATTCGAATCCTTTTAAAGATATTAATAACCATTGGGCAAAAGATACTATTTTACAGGCTTACGACAAGGGTTTAGTAGATGGCTTCCCTGACGGTACATTTCGACCAAATGATGTAGTAAAAGCCGATCAGTTTATTGTTATGATGCTACGTGCTTTTTCCGCAAACGTTGACGGATACACAGTGTTTGATCCTGAGTGGTATGAGTTTCTTTCTGACTTTCAACCAGGTCATCTTGGAACAATTAGATCGGCTGTCCGTAAAAATCAGTTTGATTTCCAAACAGCAAAGAAAGGCTATTGGGCAAAGCCATATGTAGATATGCTTTATGAAATGCCATATTTACTTGAATATGATAGCGTATTTCCAAAAGACTACAAACGATTCGAAAAACAAATAAAGCGTGAAGAAGCGAGCTATTTGTTAGGGGAATGGTACAGTCATTTTGAAGGTGGCATAGAGGGAAATTATGATAGTTTCGTCAATAAGAATAGTGGTCTAAAGGACTTTAATACTTTTACAGATATAGTTGGGAAGTATAAAGCAATGGTATTGACTACAGGTCTTATGAACGGATATCCCAACAAATATTTTTACCCTCACCGCTATGTTACAAGAGCCGAAGCGTTAACTATGGTGTTACGCTTACGTGATTCTTCCTTACGTACACCATTTAAGCCAAATCTAAAAGGACAGTATTATACAGAAATTAATGGTTACATTGCTTTGTTCAGTGATAAGTATAAATTTGATATTTATAACGAACTCGTAGCATTAGGAAAGAAACATATTAAAAAGGGATATCTAGATATTAAAAATTCCTATTCGATGGCTGTCTTTGCGAGCAAAGATGATGCGGAAAGTTGGGATTATTACACACGTACAGGTATGTGGCATTTAAGACCACAAGTCGAAATGACAGCGGGTGTAGATAGTAATGATAGCAGAAGAGTAAATGTAGCGTATTCTCGTGATAATAAACTAATTTATAGCGAAGATTATTTTAATGCAGTTTTAGAATTGTTTGCAGGAAAAGGAAAAGGGGCAGAGCTTAAGAAAGTAATGCAGTCGAAAGAAAAAGATCTAACATCCCATCCATTGACCTTTACCTTTAACAAGAAGGATTTCTCCATTTACTTAGAAGGATCGCTTATTGTCTTGCATATGGCATACTAAGGAGGATGTTGAGATTTGAATAGAAAATGGAGAAAAATTATAACATTTTGTTCTCTAATAGCTATAATCTTTACGTTATTGCCGCAATATACAGATGCTGCAGTAGTAGAAAAAGCACCTAAAACAATTAACAATTTTCCGAATACATGTGGTTATAATCCAGCGATAGACGGACAAATACCATCACATGTTAGACCTTGTAGTTCCAATGGGTTTAAATTTAATTCTAAGTTTTATTCACAGACATGGATTTTAAACAATAACCCTTATAAAACTGCTCCTCCACAATATTTAATCGTTTACGGTACACCTGATAATATACCGTTGAACATTCAAAGTTTTAAAAAAGGGATGCAGGATGCTCAAGCAAATGTTATAGAAAATGAAGGGCATTTCTACATATACCAACAGAGTTATGGGGATATGGTGTTTGGTGAATGGCGTTTTCTAGGCTATGACGACACAGGATCGCTTTATCCCAACGATTATTTTATTCGTGATAGCGGCGACACTACAACGCAAGCAGTAGATAAACGTTGGATTTTTGAACCATGGAAAAATCTACCTGACTCATATAAGTACAAACCTGGTGGGCCAGGAGGGGTATATGTAGGTAAGTCAAGTCCAGATGTTCCAGAATTTGATTATATAAAAGAAAATATTGAACGTTCCATAGGTTTTAAATTTGATAACGCACCTACAATTTCTTATGCAGATCGCAATCAAATTTTACCTAAACAAAGTAAATACACAGACGTTCGCAACTTTATGTCCGTAGCTCAAGAACCTACGGTATGGGAGCCTGGTATCGGTATGATGGTACATTGGAATCCCGTTAAAAATGGACTGTTTTATCAATCGTTTCCGCTGTTGCAGCAAACACCTTTAGAAAAAAGACAAGATAAGGCTGTTTGTGAGCTTAAACCAGTCAGTAACAAGCCGATTCCAATAACCAAAGATCGATATGTTGAAGTGGAAGTCAAATTAACAGGTACATTACAAGATGAAAACCATATCGGTAAGCGTGACAAAGAAACGGAATTTTACACACAGAAAGATATCGACTATTGGAGATTGGATGTAAATGATAGAGATGCAAATAAAACACTATCGCATTCATCTAACAAAAAATCTGATGGAGTTGTGCGAAAAAACAACACTGCAAGTACAACCTTTAATTTAAAGATTGATACCGAAAAGATAGATAAGTCAGATGAAAAAGCATGGACGTATACAACAACAGGTGAAGCAGTCATATACTATGCGAATCATACCGTATTTGATCCGTCTATGACTAAAGCGCCTTGCCAATTAACAGTAACATTCCAAACTACTTCAGTGAAAACTTCAATGCTTAGTGATTTTACGGTTATTCCTGAAATCGTTCTTGAACGAAGATCAGAGCTGACGAAGGAAAAATTAGGTTACGTCGATTTATCCTATGGTAAAGATGTTGATTACTATGAGTTTGAAATTACGAATGTAGCGGATGGCACAAAGGCGACTAAAAAGTTTGACCCAGCTATACCTGAAGTTAAAAAGCCGAAAGCTGGCTACTTAGATCAAGCAGCAGTAAGTAAATTTTTATATGACTTTATAATCACTAAATTTCCTAACGAAACAGTTGATTCTATTGTAGAAAAACGATTTATGGTCAAGCAAACGATTGTCGATAAAGATGTAGTTACTAATAACAAATCTACTGCCATACGTTATATCAATATTAAGCAGCAGCCTTCTTATAAATGTGGACTTGATCATGAAATGCTGCCAGCGCCACCGCAATTTGTAACACCTAACGTAGATTGGCCTTTTGATTGGTATGATGTAGTACCTTTTCCAGTCACTGAAGGAGCGCCTGAACTCATACCGCATAAAGGTTGCGAAGATCCAGCGAATTACAGCGAGTTTAAAAAACGTGTACTCATTGATGATAAAGAAATTGATGCTAACCAATTTTTAAAAGGTGAGTACATCTTCGGTGAGGAACTACAAGGGATACGCAAAGTTACATTCTTGCTAACTGCTCCTGATGGTTCGGAATCGCACTTTATACGCCATGTTGTCGTACACGAAACAAAGCCGAAGGTATCACTTAAGCTAGAAGGTTTATACAAAGAAAATAGAACCATGCGAGCATATGACCGTTCAAAAGAAAGTAACGATGTTTGGACAGAAGCAAATGCACCGATGGAAATAACATCTTTTAACTTTGTCAAGCCTAACGATCCTAACTTAAAGTGTAGAGTCGGTTTCTGCGAATCTAATATGTCAGAAAAGCTTTTTATGTATAAGGAAACAGGACATTATCAAATGAGTATTGCTGCCAAGCGAGTTATTCCATATGGCAACGGAAAATCGATTACTCGTTACTCAGATCCTTATGTTGTAGACTTTGAAATATTGCCTGATCATAGACCTGCAATTATCGCACATACCTACAGCGAAGAAATAAGCAGGTTGGACAACTTGCCGTTATTCTATGATGTGCAAAGTACAGATGGTGACTTTATCGCATACAAGAAACTGCAAGTGTATTATGATCCTAAAAATGATGGTAATTTTTCCAAACTTGTTTTCGAAACAGAAGATGATGTAACGGAGCTGCCTGTGCTAGATCAGCTTGGGCAATATAAAATTGTTGTTGATGCAAGAGAAGGTACGAATGAAGATCGCTTAATGGAGTTCATTACGCCTGCTGACGATAAAACACATCATTATGAAGGGTATTTTGCTGTAGACAACTACGCACCTTTCAGCCATATTTATTTAGATACACCTGCTGAACTGGCTGAAATGGATGTTTATCTAATGCTCGATAAAGGGTTGAAACAACAGTCGACGGATTATATTAAAGGAAATAAAGTGACACTCGCAAATGATTTTACACGATCAAATATGATGGCGAATCTTGGCATTTGGGATATGAAAACCTATACGTATGATCAACAGGCTAGTACATCAAGAAATTTCGGCACATCCTATCCATCTTCATCAATTAGTTATACATCGCCTGATGGTTATAAAGGAACACTAAGTCGTACAAGTATAAGTAATTCGCCATATCAACGAGACGAAGGTAAGTGGGTATCAGTGACAGATTCTAAAAAAGCTACGGATTCCTGTTCTAGCACTGTCACTACGTATTACAACGATAAAGGGCAATATGATAGTAGTTCGTCTTGGAATAACTGTTCAGGTTCTATGAGTTATAGTGATGGAAGATATTCCGGGACTTTAAGCAGAACAGGAGAGAGTCCTGACGGTCCATCTTGCGGCGGCACAGGCCCGCCAAATGGATCGTGCAGTAGGGGGTGGACTGCATATTACGAAGGTGATGTGTATTGGACTCGTGACGTTTGGGAATCGAAATGGGTTGATTACGACGATTATACAGGTTTCTATGCTGGAACAATCTACAAGGATATAAGGCAATCGTATGATGCCAGCTTCATGCAGGCGGTTAAAACGAAATACGTTGTTTATATTACAGATCAAACCATTTCGGAGCTAAATGATCTAAAGCATGTATTAAGTAAACATGATGCTAATTTAGTAGTAGTGGGTAGTGATGCGATTAAGCAGCAAATTGATCATAACGGATACGTGAAAAATGAAGGATTTATCGAATCTGTGATGCAAGCAGTCATCGACCTTATTGCAGAGAACAATCCAGCTGTACCAAGGGTGCTTAGGTTAATTGGTGAACCGATTGAGACTTACACAGCGGAATTTGATTACGAGGATGACGAGCTGCCAGCTGAGTTTGACTTACTGCAAATCGTTCATGATCCTGACCACTATGATAATGCAATGGGGCTAGAGAGCTTTAATGGGCAACAACTCATATCGGTTAAGAATATTAACAACTGGCATCCGTATGAGTCGCTTGTTACCTTTAACAAAACAGGTAAGTATACGTTCTATCGCAAGATTAAAGACAAGCCAACAGATGATCCGAATTTTGCAGATTACGCATACGAATCTAACGAGGCGGCTGTAGAAGTGCTCGTACATCGTCGCCCAATAGCAGATGTTACGCTAGATTTTGATTACATCTTAACTTCAAATATGTACCGTACAACTTGGGTAGATATGAGTTACGACCTTGACCATAACATCACAAGAGCAGCAACAGACCGAGGCATTCAAGATCGTACTATCCGCTTTGAAAACAAGGGTACAGGTGAAGTGTTCACGAAAATACCCGACATGCTGCCGCCAGGTACTTATGTGCTAGATTACAAGGCGCAAGATATTGAAGGGGAATGGTCTGATCCTATTCAACGGACATATGTACTCCCAGACACCGTGCCTGTTCAAATGAAAAGTAACTTAAAAACGACGTATAGCGGATTTTCATTGAACAGCGTGCCAGCTAGCGAGCAGCTGACAGCCTATGAGCTATGGACAAGGTATCCGTATTCGATCGCATTGCAGTTATCAATGGGCAGCCATATCAACAAATCAGTACCGTACTATACGGGTACGAAAGCAGGCAATGATATTTCATGGCAGGATGAGGTTCTTACGATACCAAGAACCACACCGGACGGAACATACACCTTTACAATCCAAGGAAATGGTTCGGTTGCTGGATCAAGAGCTACCCATACGTATACCGTTAAAGTGGTAACTCCTATAAATTTAGTTGGCCAGATTGATGCTAATATTAATGATGCTAAGAATGTAAAAGCGTTGGTGGTAAATGATACGTATACAATTCGTGCTTCAACCACTAAATATCCTGATGCTGCAGTTAATAGTAATGCAACAACTGTCATTGCATTTAAAGGTACACGTTATCAAAAATCATTTACTTTATCATCAGAAACCCTAAGCACTGTAGGATATGGAAAAAAAGATTGGCAGAATACAACCACATTTACAGTAGGGCCTATGCCTGATGGAATGTACACATTTGAATGGACTTCTCGCACTCCAAATGGAAATGTTCAAACTGTTACTAAGGAATACGAAGTCGTTAATAATCGACCGCCTGAGCCAGGATTCGATTGGTCACCTTCGTTAATTTTTGAAGGAGATACTGTAACATTTACACACGATGTAAATGACCCAGATCGTGATACTCTGAGTGTAAAATATGAGATCGTAAATCCAAAGAATGAGAAACAAACATATGATTATACGTTATCATATCCTTATCCTCGCGAAGGTGGACCGGTTTATAAAGCTTTATATCCTGGAATTTATACGGTAACTCAGAAAGTGAGTGATGGTAAAGCACCAGAAGAAACATTGACTAAAACATTTACTGTAAAAGAGTTATCGATCGACGGATTTGTAAATCATACTCAGCAGTGGGAGAATAATCGGAAGGCATATAATCAAATGAAGACAGGAACCGATCATAGTCCATGGGTACAATCCCGCTTCTTGGCAGGCGAAAAATTTATGCTAGCAGCTGATACAACTGATACTACAGGAAGTACAACATATGCTGCAGAAGTTACGGCAACGCTTGTAGAGACAGGAGATGTAGCTACTATGACATCAACTAACGGAAAACATTGGAAGGGTGAACTTTGGGACTCTACCTACGACAAGCTAGCTAATGGACCATATCTATTCCACTTCAGAGTTGTATATTCTAATGGAACGATTAAATATGATGAGGTATCTATAACAATTGATCAAACCATTCACGATTATTATTCTTTAATCCGTCAAGAGTAGTATGTTATAATTGCTTTAATGAAGTAGCGGAGGACGCACATTCCTATAGGGAGTGTGCGTCTTTTTTTATGACCATAAAATGGAGGACCAGAAAAAATGAGAAGTGACAATGCTTTGAATAACATATTTTTACCGAGATCGAAGGGCGAGTGTATTAGAATCATTCGCCAACGACTTGGGTACACACAAAGCCGTGTAGCGGAAGAAGCAGGATTATCTAGGGAACAGGTATCTAAGATGGAAACTCAATTTTTGAATGTGTCGGATAAGTTATGGGATTATGCATTATATCATGCTTACAAGAATCTATACCTACAGGACGACAAAACGTGTTCCTTCGATCAATTTAAGGATGCTATTAATTGTTTAGTAAAGGAGAAGAGCGAGCTTGAATGATAAGCATGTCATAATTATTGGTACAGGTAATGAGCAATTTGATCAAATGATTAAATCTGATCTTGAACAACATGATATTGGCCAAGTAGTGTCTAAAATAAATACAAGAAATATTCTTTTAAAAAGGGTTCTTGAAACAGGCGCCACGATGGTTATAGTGAGCGAAGATTTGATTGGTAACGATGGTGGAGAAGAGGAATGGGCTTATATATTCGAGGAGCTTCGTGGCATAAGTCTTTCACTTCGTATCGTATTTATTTGTGATCGGCCGGATGATGATATATTCCTTACTAAACTAACTACATTCTCAATATTTGATATTTTTAACAATGCTTCTTTGCCGGCTGATTACCTGGTTCAATTGTCCAAGCAGCCAGAGTATAAGAATATTCAACGTTTCAAGAAGAATATTCAAAAGGTGACTGAAGATCTTGTACGGGATCAACAGGAACGTGAAGCAGAGCACATGATTAAAACAGGAGTGGTACCAAAGACAGAGCAGCAGGTTATTAAGACAACCGTTCCTATATATGAGCGATTATTAATTCAACCTAAATTAATCGTTATAGCATCAGCTTATGAAGGAGCGGGATCTTCAACCTTCGGTAGAATGTTTTTGGAGTATTTAGCATTACTACGTTTGCACGTAGGATTGCTAGAATCCCCTTACAGCAAACCTTCGTGGTTTGATTATATTAATGCTAATCCACATATAAACGCCTCATCGTGGAAGAGCTGGCACTCTCAGATAAGTTCAAATGACCAAGTATCGGCAGGCAGTGATATTACAATTAAAGATGTCACTTACATCATACGTAATAAGCAAGAAAGTTATAAAGATTGGGACATTATGCAATCGGCGCAGCTCGTAGGTATGGCCAGACAAATCCCAATTCTTTTTTACGATCTCTCATCAAATATTGATGATGATCGTGAAAGGCTTATTTTAAAACAAGCGAACCATGTATACATGGTTAGTTCATTTGATCCCGTTCGAGTGAATAGAGAATTTAAGCGATACGAAAATATGACTCAGTACATCGAGCGAGATAAGATCACTCTTATTTGTAATCGTTCCTCTGAGCAGCTTGAAAAAGATTATGGGAAAGAGTTGCAAAATTCTTACCAAATAAAAAACGTTTATTTCATGTCTTATTTAAATACTATTTTGGAAGCTACAATGAATGGAAATTCCGGGTGGGAAGGTTTAACGAATGATCAAAGTGATGAGATGAATCAACTGTTCCGTTTACTTACGACAAGCATTATTGACGAAGAAATATTAAAGAGGTTACAGCCAGATCATAGGCAAAGGAATAAGGGACTGCTTCGTCGGATTTTTTCAAAATAATCGCTTCGCTTCTGGAACAAGGGGGCTGACTAATATATCTTTTTATAAATATGTAATTCTATTTATTTTTCTTACTATGAGTTCATATTGTGTTGAATTGTATTTATTTAAAAAATTTTCAGATATTGTGCCAGGATATTATCTGCTCCTGCTTCTAGCTGCAATCGTAACAGGACTATCGATTACTGGATTATTATTTCTAGTCGTCGGTCGGAAGATTGGAAACGAATCAGTAGTTTAAACCTAATCATAGTGACAGAAATACAAATTTTGTGCTAGTATAAAGACATTACTTATTATTTTTTGCTAATTTAGCTTTTTGACTAGAATTAAGCCCTATGGGTGGAACTTTCTTCGTAGAAGATTGCGCTGCCTATAGGGCTTTTTTGCGCTTACAAGTCGATTTATGTATTTACCTCTATTCGGGGCATACATGAATCGGCTTTTTATTTTATAGACGATTATAATTACACAATTCGGAGGAATGACAATGACAACAGCTACAGCAAATAAGTTAGAAGTTTCTACAGAAATTATTTCTTTACAGGATAGGGGAAGGTTTATTGAGATGCTAAGTGAAGCAGTGGCAGCTATTGATAGAAATCCCCCAGTGCCAATTCTTACAGGTGTTCTTATTGAAGTCGAAGGTAGTCAAATGACCTTAACAGGATCTGATTCAAGTTCATCCATTCGTGTAATTGATGAAGCCGTAAGCACTTATATGGGGAGTTTATCATTTGTAGTTCCAGGAAACTTGTTTTTGGAAGCAATGAAAAAACTACCTCAAGGCGAGATAGAATTTGAAATTGTTCCTGATGTTAGTTTAACCATTAGGTTAACTGTAGGGAAAAGAAAACCCGTTACTTTTCAATTAAATTTAATGAAGGAAGAAGATTATCCGCGATATGTACATCAAACTCTGGATAATCAACTAACCATGCAGAGTAATGATTTAGCTACATTACTCAAAACCTCTCACTATGCAGCGGAAAAGAAAGATGATGGTATATTATCTGGTATCCAATTCCTTATAGGCGAGGGAAAGCTGACAGTGTTTGCAACAAATAGACACCGATTAGCAATGAATCAATTGCATTTAGATACTCCAGTAGGATTATCGAATATAGTTATTCCTGGTAATGCTGCAAAAGAGATCATTAAGGTAGCTTCTAGTATAGATGGGGATATCAGCATTGAGTATTCCGAGAATTTATTCCAACTTGTTACTGAAAAATTGATTTATCAAACAAGGTTATTGGATGGAAATTATCCGGACTGCAGTAAAATTATCACTCCTAACTATAGTACTTTACTAAAACTGAAGCGGGAATTATTATTTACCGCTCTGGACAGGGCAAGTGTATGCGAAGGGAAAGTCACTATTTTTGATTTAAATAACAATAAGCTTGTGATTAAAGTAAAATCAGATACTCAGTATGAAGAGGAAGTTGAAGTTGATTTGCTAGAAGGGAAGGAGCTTCTTATTGGGGTAGATGTTACTCTTTTTATTGATTTGTTAAAGCACATCCATTCGGAAGAAATTGAAATAAGGTGTAACGGGCCGCTAAGTCCGATATGTATTTCTCCCACTTCTGATAATGTGATGAAGCACGTTGCTCTTGTACTACCTATAAGATTAAATAGGGAGTGAAAAATGTCCTATGCATTGTCTTCAGCCAATTAATTGTAATAATAGAGCACTTAGACATCTAAAGAAATTTGAATCTTTACAATCAGAAGCGGAGTTACTTTTAACAGATTTTCAAGAAAAGCTGCAGAGCAATAGTAGTGATGTACGTTTTCGTTTGAAATTACATGCTTCCCAACGCGAAATGTTTCGAGCCTTTTCACGTAAGGATATTTTAGAAGCGGTAACAAATGGATGGGTAATTGAAATGAATGAACGAAGCAATAACAAAATAATCATTGTTATGTATTTTATTCACACGGGCCCTAAGTCATACAGACCTATTCACTTGGTTTGTGTACTTAACTCACCGTTTGACTGGGAAGTCATTACTGTATATGATCCCCGGAGTAGATCATGGTGGTGGGGCAATAATTATTCTGAGCGGATTTGCTGGTGTGCAGAACAATTAGAAGAAGAATATTAAACAGATGATTAATTGTTGTATTACATTAATTAATAGGATATAATAGGGAAAAAGCTGCTTGGAGGGTTACCAATGAGTATAAAGCGTAAACCAGGCCGTCCCTATGCTAAAAATAGTCGTTCGATAACAGTTCCTCATCGAATGACCAGGGAGGAAAATAGAATGTTGCGGTTAAAGGCTGCATTATATACAAATTCGAATACATCTGAACTTATTAGGCAGGCCGTTATGAGTTTTAGTAGGGAAGTGAGCATGCCATGTATGGAGGTTGGGTGTAGCGGTAATATGAAATTAGTACCGACTTCGGATCAAGTTTTGGTTCATGTAGGATCTAACCAACATGAAATTAAGATTGACGAGATGCCAATTTATGAATGTGAACGATGTGGAAATCAAGAAATAGATTTGAAATTTGCTGCAGAAGTCGAAACAATTGTGGATGAAGAGGTAGGATTTTTACTTAACCAAAGAAAAGAAGTTCCTTTAGTTATTAATTTCAATGATTTAATGACAGTCTAAACTTAAATAGGATAAAATAGTTTTTACGAGGGGCGACTTGGATGAGTTGCCCCTCGTTTCCTGAACGTTCGAAAAAATAAGGTAGTAAGGTAAGTTTTCGATTACATAGGAATGTGTGGTGATATAATTGTCGCATGAACAGACTAGGATGAATTATCATAGCTTTATAGAAGAGCTAAGTACAGAGTTTGATCCTGTTATCAAAAAAATGAGAAATCAAGATCCATCTTCTTGGATAAAAGAAGCATGGCTGGGCCCGTTAAAATCATTCAAAGGTTTAATCCGTTCAGCTGGTGTAATAGGAAAAATTGGCTGGGGATCTCTACCATTTATCGGTCCTTTGTTAATTGCTATAGGTGGATATTTTGCTTCATTACCTATATGGTTGATTATAGTTTCCACCATTATTATTATTGGGATAGTATATTGGATTATTGTCATTCGATATACAACTAAAATGGTAGTTATGGGGCATCCTAACTTCCATATTGGGGCATTCAAAGCTAAGAGACCAACGGAGTACAAATTTTGGGCACCATTTCTTCAGAAGCACACTGCCACATTTGGTGGACTTTTGGATTTCATTACTCCTATATTTACGCCCAATAATGGCATTGATGTGAAAAGTGTTATAGAGTATACAAAAGGGCACCTTGATGCGATGCAGTCCGAAATGGAGCAATTACGGAGCGCACAAGACTATCTGCAGCTCGAAGTTGAAAAATACGAACAAGCCGTTGGTTATTTGGTGGAAATGGTTAAAGCGATTAATAAATCTCTTTTTCGATTAGCCAACGATTGTATGGATTACAATGAACTAGATTTTATATGTGCATATACGATTTATAAAGTTGAAGATGACTCTATTTATAAAGTTCATGACAAAGGTACAAGTGGTATCAGTCCAAAGAAAATTCTGCTTACAAAAGAAAACGCAGATAAATATGCAGCGGTGTATGTGGCAATGTTACCGGAGGGGGAGGACGGGTTCTCTTATAATAATCCGTATCCTGGTCGTACAGTTGCTTCATATCGCATGAATATTTATGGGGAAGTATGGATTTGGAACTTCCACTTTGATGATTCTAATGATAAAGCATTGAAGCTGACACTAACTGATGATATTATAGAAATAAGAGAAGTCTATCGTTTAGTACATGCATTCTGTTTAGTACTTTACAAACGAGAAAATGAGGGTAAGGAGGGAATCCATGATGGGAATGACCGAAGTCAAAAAGCCAATTAAAATTAGCTTCGTCTCACAACGGGAAATCGTTGAGAAGAACCGTATCCATCGCGAGAATACCTTACGGGATATTGTCGACAATACCCGTACCCATAGCGAGCACGTGTTGCGGATTCTTGACGAGATTTTTGCAGCCCAAAAAGAAGCAGCTGTATCGTCAACTGAAACACATAAGAATAATATTTAATATGACCCTGGCTTATGCCAGGGTTTATTTATTTTCATAGATTGGTTAAATTCTAATAGTTTCGTCAAGAATGAGTTCTAATAGGAAAACCCAAACGGGGGTGAATATTAGAATGAATAAAAAAAAGGTAATACCGTTTATGAAAAAGCCAAAAAAAGTTACGTTTAAATCACAGCAGGAAATTACTAAAGAAAACCAATTAAAGCGTAAGGAAACTATAAGACGATTAGATAAGTGAAAGCCATAAAGTTATGTAACATTTTTGCGTGATCTAGTACCAAAATGGAAAATATGATAATATATAAACATACATTGTTTTTCGTTGCACCTTATGTGCCTTTTTGAGAGTTTAAGCCCTATAGGGTATGAGTGTTGGCATTGCCATGCTTATATTCTATAGGGCTTTTTTATTTTAAAAATCCCTATAGGAGGAATAACTGTGAAAGCTGAGTTCAAAAGAATAAGTCAATCTACAATTGATAAGGCTCGGGAAGTAGAGATTCTATTCGTCGCAGAAGCTTTAGGTGATGAGATTACACGTTCTGGTAGAAGTTATTTTACCTATCAAACTGAAGGTGAATCAACACCATCTGTTGCTATTACCCCTAGTAAAGGGATATGGCATAATTTTGGTGGAACTGAAGGCGGTTCCTGTGCAATTAGTTATTACGCTTACCGTAATAACATTACCCTTGAAGGGAAAGATTTTATCGATTCAGTTAAAGGAGTATGTCATCTCGCTGGGATAAACATAGAGTACGAAGACGGATCGATCGAAGCAGCTGAAAGATCAGGTCAAGAAAACGTATTTCGTAACAAAGTGATTGACGAAGACGAGTCGATTCCAAAAGAAGTACCAGAAAGAGTAGATTATGTTTATCGTGAATGGATGAAGCAATTATCTTTAATAGATATTCATGATGATCATCTAAAGTCTGTGCGCAAACTAAATTATTCACAAATTCATAGTAGAGAATACAGATCACTATTAGAGTCCAAAAGAGATCGTTATCGTGTCGTTAGAGATATTCTACCGTTTGTAGGTGAACCAATTGGCATACCAGGCTTTGCATTGTGTCAAGGGAAGTATGGGCCATATTGGACGACTTTAGGCAGAGAAGGGCTGCTTATTCCGTATAGGGATATTTCAAACTTTATGCAGGGCTTTCAGATTAGGTTTGATAAGCCTAATAAAGTAGTTAAAAGAGTCGGGAAGATTAAGGTCAAAGAATCGCAACAGTTTCTGGCTGTATTAGATTCTAATACTGGAGAAATATTGTGGGAAGGTAGCCGTAATGAATTACCGATTGAACTACCAGAAGGTAAAGTATCATTAGTTGACGGCAATTCGTATTATTGGTTTGCTTCTTTAACTTTAAAGAAAAAGGGAATTTTAGCAGGAACTTTGATTGGTGAACCGGTTCCTTATCATTGTGCCGTTCCATCAAAAAAACTTAGATCTTGGAAGCCTGGTGTTTCTATAAAAGATATGATGGATACGTCTACAATCTGGTGGGGTGAGGGAGCACTTAAAGGAGATATAGCGAGTGATTTTACAGATCAACTACACTTGCAAGCACCCGGTGTTAATTCATGGCGAATTTTGCTTGAGCCTACACTTGCATTAAAACCTAAAAGGGTAATATTAGGATTTGATGCTGATGCTCAAACAAAAGAGGGAGTTCAAGAGAATGTTTTAAACTGCATCGAGGAGGCAAAGAAGGTATTTATGTCTCACAACATTGAGCTGCTTATTGCAATATGGCCAATTAAGCTGGGTAAAGGTATCGATGATTTATTTAACAATGGTTATAAGCCTCAGATCATAGCTATTTCAGATTCTATGAATGAAACAACTATTTAAACTAAGGAGTCGTTTTGAAACGGCTTTTTTTTATTTTCATTATAAGGGAGCGATTATTATGTTAGCAAATTTTAGAACTGAACGAGTTGAGTACATTATTGATGAGCATGGCTATTCGAGAAATGGTTCATTTGTGCACGCCAGCAATATGAAAATCTTGCAAATTGGGATTGGACAAAGTGCTTCTTTTTCATACACCATTGGTCAAACATCGTATGTGATTGAAACAGACCCGGTCGTATCCATTACGAACTTATCTAAGAAACAAATCGATAAGATGACTGATGATCATATACCAAAGGCGTATCGATTACAGATAAGGCAAAACAAAAGAAATATAATCAGATATCACATTGGAACTAAACAAGATGTAGCGAGCTGGGCAGCTGGAAGCTGGCCCAATGCTTTAATTGCTTTAGAACCATGTCGTAGGGGGATTTATAAATCCATTGCTAACTAAAAGGAGGGCTTAAATTGAAAAACATCAATATCAATTTTACATATGGTGAACCATTACAAATATGGCTTCATGGCGAAGAAGAACCATGTGTGCCGGCCCACTTTGTAGAACATACATGTCAAGAAGGGATAGAAATGTTACATGTGAACTGGGAAGGGAGATTTATTGAATTGGAATTAGAGAGAGTTCGTAAAATATCTGCTTTAGATATTTCTACGTTTAAAGGCGCGTCGAGTGCTAATCTCAATGTTCTGCCTATTTCAGTTACGCACGCAAGGTGACCCATTTCAAAAAAAATATAACTGGAGAGATGTTACGTGAATAAGAGTAGCGCGTGGAAGTTCACAGAAGCAATGAGAAAACGAATGGACCGTGAAGTTAACAACTGGCTAAAAAAGAAGTTTCCCGATCTTGATGTGGGGGAAATTGGTTACGCAATTGATTCAGAAACTGAGACGTCTTACATATGGAGTGGGGAATACAAGGGTTCTAAATTCAATGCCCGTTACGAAAAAAGTACAAGGAAAATTTATTGCATGTTGTTAAATAGCAATAGATTCGAAAGCAATCATCTAACTTAAATTTTTAGGAGGCGCAGCAATTATGCACTACGGTACTTGGATTTCAGAAGATAATAAATTACAGATTGTGTTACTTAAAACAGATGATGTTGAAGAAATGGGGAAAATTGTACGAGTGATACCTCATGCAAATAGCGTAGTAATAGATCGCTATGTAACTACCGAAACATTTAAATATGTTGATGATATGATGCAATTCATGGACGAGAAGAGACTCCAAGAAAAAGTGCGGAGCAATTACTATTTTATAGTAAGAGCATATGAATTTACAGAAAAAGATCGCTTAAAACTTTATTACGAAGACTATTTCAGTAATGCATGATAGCTAAGTTTAATTAGATCATTTTACTTATTAAATGGAATCTATATTACGAGAGGAGGAAGTCCTCTAAAAAGTGCTCTTGAATATATTTCAAGAGCATTTTTTTTGGACTGATACAGTTATGTCTAATATCAACGAGAAGACATGTGCAATATTATTTGGGGGTATAGGAGGCGCCACTGTAGGTTACATGAGATCACAAGTAGAATACGGGGGACAATTGTACCGTTTTAAAATTTTGTGTTCGATTGATTATGATCCTGTAGCTTGTCATAATCATGATCTTGTTGCCGGTGAGAATACTTCCATCGAAATGGATTTATTTAGACATTGGCAGTATGTAGCCTGGCATGGTAAACAGCCGCCTTCTGAATGGAGCGAAAAGACACCGTGGGATATATGGGTCGCATTTAACTATCAAGTCCCATTCTTTCTTTTTACATCACCTCCGTGTAAGGGGCTAACTGGGCTGCTGCCAGAGGAAAAGTCAAAAAGTGAAAAGTATCAAGCACTGAATCATTTAACAGTGAGTGGATTAGAGCTATCTCTTGAGGCTTGCTTGCAATATGGTGGGGATGTACCTGCAATCATACAGTTAGAAAACGTGCCTAGAATTACATCGAGAGGAAAGCCATTACTCCAACAAATTAAGAAGCTCCTTAAACGGTATGGCTATGCAGTAAGTATTCGAGCGGATCACAACCTTGGGGAAGTAGGGGGATTAGGACAAAATAGGATTCGGTTTTTAATTTTAGCTAGGCAAGAATCCCAAATTCCAAACTTTATTTATTATCCTGAGAAGAAGAAGCTAAAAAATATAGGAGACATATTAGCTTCATTACCCGCTCCAAATGATAACAATAAAGGCGGCCCGCTTCATCGCTTACCAAACTTGCAATGGAAAACGTGGTTGAGATTAGCGCTTATACCTGCAGGAGGGAATTGGCGTAATTTGAACGATATAGAATATGGGAATTTACTTGTTTCCCAAGATAGTAATTTTGAATCTATATCTGATATATCTCTTAACATTGGGGGGCATGGAAAAACAAATCTACTACGGGTGCAACCTTTCAAGGAAGCTGCCGTTTGCGTCACGGGTGCAGCTGGTCCACATCAAGGCGCAGCCTGTATCTCAGATGAACGGATTAATGGTTATACCAATACTTTTCGAATACATCATCTTAATGAACTGTGTGAATTAAATAATATAGGCAATTTGCATCGAGAAGGCATTCATGAATTACCTGCAGCACACGAGCGCGGGACATGGGTCATTATTGCCCAGGACGGAACGTGGCATCGGCCATTAACGACGTATGAATTGGCAGTGCTACAAAGCTTTCCAATGTTGCTTCCGGATGGAAGACCGTTCCAACTAGAGGGTTGTACAGATGCAAAGGCGAGAGAATACATAGGAAATGCATATCCGCCATTGGCAGCTGAACAAACTGGAAATGTAATTCTGCTAGCTGCAGCAGAAGCGGAAGCGGGTATTTCATTTTCTTTAGGATTTGAGCCTGTATGGGTAGCCCCAATTGAAGAGGTAGAAGACTTGGGAGTAGTTACATATCACTAATTTAAAAGGAGAGGAATTACTTTGAAAATAAGGCACCTATTATTATTAATCATCTGTACAATGTTACTGGTTTCATGCAACATTGAATCCAATAAAATACAAACAGATATAGAAAGAAGATCACAAACCATAACAGAAGTTTTAAATGAAATTAATAGTTCACAGCTTGAAAATGGAGTGCAAGAAAGTCTCGATACTCTAAATAAAAAGATAATAGAGAGTACTACTAGCGTAATGAAAGATATTATCGAACAGAAGGCCTCCAATTTGCCGTCTGATGGGTTGTACGTTGTAAAGAAGGTATATGATGGTGACACAATTTACATTGACGTAAACGGCAAAAGAGAAGCCGTCAGATTACTTTGCATTGATACACCTGAAATCGATAAAAAAGATTCATTCGCAAAAGAAGCTAGAAATTTTTTAAGAGAAGCAATAGAGGGGAAAAGTGTCCATATTGAGTTTGGTAATGGAAAAGAGCAAACTGGAAGGGATGCGTATGATCGTTTGTTAGGATATATATTTGTGGATGGAGAAAATATAAATGGTTTGTTAGTGGAAAATGGTTTAGCTCGAGTAGCATATGTTTATGCACCTGATACTAAGTATGTTAAGGAATATAGAAAATTAGAACGTATTGCAAAGGCTGAGAAGCTAGGAATATGGAGTATTCCTGGATATGTATCAAATAAGGGATATACAAGATAATAAGAATATCGAGACATGATCAAAATAATTATGATAAACTATAATTGTATTTTTTTATTCTTGCTCACAAGAGCCTTATTGCTAGTTTGAACCCCTATGGGTGGATATTTTATTAGTATTGCGCTAATGCAATACTAATACCAAACTGATTGTTTGATTCCATTGTGATATTTAAGGAATCTTGCAATCAGTTTTTATTTGTATTACATCGAGAGTAGGGTGATTTTTTGTATAAGTTTATTTTATATTCGAACAAGCATCCTAATGGGTTGTTACTTGCCCAAGGTAATGATTTAGAAGGGGTATTTATATTAACGAAGCTATACAAAGCTACTTATAAAGATGGCCGGTCTAAGGTGGAGTTATTACGTTTAGGTAAACCTAAAAAAGTTATTATCGATTTTGCGAAATCTGACTAAAAGGTTTTGGATGTTGTTGCGATACTTATGGAGAATAAAGCCCTTCGGGGCTTTTTTGAGTTTAATGGAGTTTAGTATCTATATGATATACTTCTCTTTAAAGTTCTAGTTAGCGATCATACTATTAAAGGAGCAGACAAAGTGAAACATATTAATTCTCTCACCGGACAAGAATTTGAAAAACTTGTCTATGAAGTTTTTACTAAGCTTGGGTTCCGAGCTCAACTAACCAAAGCAAGTGGTGATGGAGGTATTGATATAATAGCTCACTATGACGGGCTAGTGTTCAAGGGAAAATACCTTATTCAATGTAAGCGCTGGGTGAATACAGTGGGAGAACCGGAACTTCGAGATCTGTATGGTACTACAGTTGCAGAGAATGCTCTGAAAGGGATTCTGGTAACAACGAGTACTTTTTCTAAACAAGCCCTAGAATTTTCAAAAGGCAAAAACCTAGAATTGATTGATGGCTCAGCACTTTCCCTATTGATCGAAACCCTTACTAAAACCAGTGAGATTGGACCTATTCAAACTGAAGCACAAATAGGATTCCAAAATCATCCCTTGTTTGACAGCGAACGTTATTTAATGCTCGATAGTAAAATCAAGGTTGATCCAAAAAACGAAATTCTTCAGCGAGTCCTAATCGATAACTTGTTCGCTTCGATTCTTGAGATGGGTAAGGATGCCCTTGTTAATGGATTAGTTGACGAATGTTTTGCCCGGCTTGATATTTTTAAGGAAACGTTTTATCAAGGAAAGAAAATGGATCATAAATACATGAGAAATTATTTAGCATACGATCAAGCAGTACTGCTTTTTATTGATGGAAAATTAAGTGCGGCATATGAGATGTTAGTTAGAGAAAAAATCCATGGATATCACAGTCCACATGTAGAAGTCCTAAAATATATCATAGCTATTAAATTAGGTGTTCCTTCGGTTGCACAGAAATATGCGAATAACATTGCAAGAGTGTTTCCTAAAGAACATGAATTGATAAAGATTGACTCAAGTGAAACTCAATCCGTGCTATTACATAATGAAAACATGAATGCTGAAACCTTTGAGAATATAATATTTAGATGGCCCAGGAGTGCTAATAATCCGATCTATTTAAAGCAGATACACGATTTGTTTGAAACAAGCTCTATTACAGACTTAGAAGAACAGAGTGCTGTATTCGAGTTATACGGGGAACAATAATTCGTGATACTCTTCTCTGCAATTGCGTTTAATTGGACAACTGTAATACTATAACATGACTTTACAAGATGAGAGATGTAACATATAGTGAGGTAAGGAATAGTAAGGAGGGAAGGCGTGAAGGGACTTTCAGCAAAAGTTACAAGTAAAGGACAAATAACAATACCTAAAGATATTCGAGACCACTTAGGGTTGGAATTAGATTCAACGGTAAATTTTATTATTCTCCCAAATGGAAAAGTGATGATCGAGAATCAACGTAGAGGGGAATTACTTGATCAAGCATTGAACCATCCTATGGTGGAGAACTTTATCAGTACTTTTTTTGAAGGAAAACTACGTGCTTCCATGTATATAGGTGCTCTTATCCAGGCTGGATTGCTAACCAATGAAATATTAGAAACGATGGATAACGTAGCAATTATTGAACAACTTATAGGAAACTTACGTTCGAATAATGGCGACTAACTTTTTTGCTCGAAAACAAACTACGAAAGCAGTTGAAATAACGGAATTCAGATAATAAAAATGATATTTAACCGATAAACAGATAAAAAGAATTAACAACTTATGATATAATAACTAAACGATAATTTTTTAATTTTTATTATTATGTCTAGTATATAGCCCTATGGGTGGTATGTCTTTTTTAAGACCTGCGCTCATAGGGCTTTTTTGCGCTTACAAGTCAGTATCCATAAAGTATCCGGGTACTGACTTTTTATATAGATTTGTACAATACACTAAATTGAGAGGAAGAGGAATATGGCTAGAATTGCGAGTCAGAGCAAAGGCGGTTATTACCCAACACCAGTAGAAGAATTACACTTATTGTGTAAGTACTTACAAGGCGTACTAGAAAATGAGGAGAGTATTATTAATCTGCTCGATCCATGTTGTGGAGAAGGAGAGGCGCTTCATATGATCGCCCAGGCTCTTGGGGACAGTAGGTGTATTCAGACATATGGAGTTGAATTAGAAGAAGGTAGAGTCAATAAGGCAGCCAGCTATCTAAAACATGTATTACACGATGGATATGAGAATATGAGGACGGAAGCAAAATTTTCTTTACTTTGGCTTAATCCTCCATATGACGAGAGATTTGGCGAACGCGTAGAACTTACATTTCTAAAAGCATTAACAGGGCGTAATAACATGTTGGAGCGGGATGGTCTTCTACTTTTTTGTGTCCCTCAACATGTGCTTAAGCCAGCCGCAGGCGTAATATCCGGTAGGTTTCGAGATGTAAAAGTATTTCGATTTACAGACGCAAACTATCTGGTATTCAAACAAGTTATCTTAATTGCAAGATACGGGAAGTCGCAAGACAGTAAAGCAATTTATAAATGGTTAAGGGGATTAGGCGACCAAGGTCCTGAAGCAATTCCTACCTTACAGGAAATCGATGAAGTTATGAAAGTTTTTTCTTCGACGGGCCCAATACAATATTTCCGTGCAGGTCGTTTAAAACTTAATGAGCTGCAAATGGATTTTAGTAATTCACCTTTACTAACTGAAGTTGGGAATAAAATAAGTCCTAAGTCTACTCGAGCGAGTATGAAAAACCCAATGCTTCCATTAAAACCGACGCATACTGGAATTGCTATTGCAAGCGGGGCGGTAGGGGGGAATATGGGTACTCATATTATCTCCGGAATTACAAAGGCAACTACCGACGTAGAAGAGGTAAGGGATGAAGATGGAAATTGTACGGGAGAAATGATAACAAAATCATTCCAGTCAATTGTACGCGTTTTTAGTCCATCGGGTATTTACGATTTAGAATAGGGGAGTACCACGCAAAATTAATACAATGAAATAGGGGGAAAGGTCCTCTGGCTTAAAATTGGTCAGAGGGCTAACCTCTTATTTGACCATGAATAAGCTATGACCGAACTGAATGAAAATAAGAATGTATGGTTTAGACCGGAGCTTTGAAGCAACATTACATGTTATGGTCGTAGAACCTTCTGCTAATGGAAGAATGGAAAACATCATTTTCGCATCCTATATGGGCATACCAGAAGCAGTTTCAGCGATTTCAGCGGGGTTGATTGAAAGTAGAAATATCCACGTTGGAGAAACAGAGTATGTAAGAAGTTCTGATAAGTTTAAAAGGCTTGAACGTCCAATCGGATTAGGAGATCTCTCTCATGGTACCGTATATAATTCCTTGGTCACCCTGGAAGGACTAGACGAAATACCAGATTCGATTAAGTTTAATCGGGCATACCTTATAGCTCCTGAAGGAAACTTAGGAGAAATATTATCCAATCATGTGATTCATCGTTTCGGATTACCATATGAATGGGAATCACAATATCCAGAGCTACTTGATTTTATGCTTACCCCACTTAAAATCATTCGTAATGATGATTTTACAGAACAATGGCCAAATCTACAGGCAGCTGTTTTTAATGGCACAGAAGAAAGTGTTCTTAATGCCATTGAAGGAGCATTACGTAATGGACTCTTACAAATCCCTTCAAGCAACGTTCAAGGCTTCTTTAATTCCTCCATGTCTATGAAAGAATATATGCTGCAAAATGCTGAAATTATGGCCCAAAAGCTTCAGAGTCATAAACCACGGCATACACAAGATATGCAGTTGCATCCATCAATAGGAGAAATGACACGTATTCCATTTCCAGCGCAAGCACATATGATTCAAGCACTATACAACACGTTCCAGTATGAAGATGCCTTATTTTTATCTGGTGATATGGGTACAGGTAAATCAATCGTCGCTTGTGGCGTAGCAAACATAATTAATGAACACAAACAGAATCGTAACGAAGCTGCAGGTACAGCTGTATTGTTATCTGCTCCTGGTATTACCCTAAGAAAGTGGAAGCATAAAGAAATTATGGGAACATTACAAAATGTTAAAGTAAACATTATTGAAAATAGTTTAGATGCATTGAAAATGATGAGAAAAGTAAAGGATGGATACCGTCCGGAAGGATTAGAATTTACGCTTGTAGGTATTGATAAAGCAAAGCTAAGTCCGGAACCTTACTTTTCGGGGCAATGGAAGCGAATAGCCGGCACATACGATCACTATGCCTGGCATTGTCCAGATTGTGGCCGTCCTCTCATGATAAAAGATGATGAAGAATCTGACGGGTTTATTCCCGCTTCATGGGAAGCTGTTGCAGAAGGAGTAGAACCTGACGAGCTTGATTATTATAAAGCTAGAGAAGAACGATCCATTAGAACAAATGGAGTGCCTAATCATGTGAAAATAAAATGGCGAAGAAACCGTAAAATGATTTCTTGTACGTATAATGAAAAAGGATATATACAAGAGAATGAAAGGGTTTGTAATGCTAAACTATGGCGTCCTGCAGTATGGAGTAGGGGAGAGACAAGAAATCGGCCGAGAGTTAATATCGCTAGAATATTAAAACGTATGAATAGATATTTTGATCTCTATATCTGCGATGAGGCCCATCAGTGTAAAGCAGAGTCATCGGGTAGGGGCGATGCATTTACTCAGATGGTTAAGGCTGCCAAAAAAACTTTAATGCTGACTGGTACATTAACAAATGGTAAGTCCTCAAGTATTAAGGAATTATTATGGCGGACTGATCCAAAGTCTCTGTTAGATGCAGGAATTGATCATACTACAGGAAGTATTCAATGGGCAGCTAGATTTGGGAAGCTCAAACAAATCGTTGATATTGAAGAAAAAGATAATGGGTGGATCACTAAGAAAAAGCAGAAGCCGCGGCAGCCGAAAGAGGAACCAGGCATTGCTCCTCAATTAACGGCACAATTTCTTCTGCATAAATCTGGATTTGTAGAGCTATCAGATATGGGATTACCGCTTGTTGAGTTAAAAGAGATACCGATATTTATTGATATGGATGAGAATCATAGATTCGCTTATAGGAGCTTTCATAAGCAACTCGAAGATGAATGTAAGAAAAGATCATTGAAAGGTCATAAGGGTGCCTGGAGTAAGTTTATTCCTGCTACAATCAACTATGGAGATCGACCAGAACGTGGAGCGAATGTAGTATTTGGTGCCGGAGACAATATAAAAGAGATTCAAGCACCGGCTCTATCAGCGGATAGTCATCATGCTAAGGAAAGAGAACTATTAAACTTGGTTTCACAAGAATTAGCTGAGGGTAGACGGTGTGTTATATACAATAACTATACCGGGGAATATAACTTAAATGAACGGGTTGCCGAAATCCTTAATAAACAAGGTATAAGGTGTCATATTCTTGATGAACCAAATACGGATAATCGTTCTGAAGTACTTGCACAACTAGAAGAGCAAGAAGTACCAGTTGTTATCTGTAATATGAAGCTTGTAGAGGTAGGACTAGACTTGAGTGCGTCACGTTCCCCTATAACCGCCTAACTACGGAAAAAGGGGCACTAGTACATTAGCTTCCCAGCTATGCTAGGAGAAGTGTTGAACCGAATTGTAGGGGGCAGTTCCCTATCGGGATAAACGGTTTTAATTCCGAGACCGAAGCTACTGCATGCGCCTGTTGCTGATACAACAGGGGTATGAAGCCAGTTAGAGACGTAACCCGAAGTAACCTAAATCTCCCCCGGAGACAAGGTGAAAGTGGTGCGGGTCGTCAGTAACTCCCATGGTGACGAGAGGAACCCTTGTCCGAAGCTCCGTAAAGCGCCACTACTCGAAAGGGTAGCCCAATAGGGAAGTGTGGTGTTGATCATCTGTTTTGGTTAGATGACCAACGGTATCCATGAAATGGGATGCCAGGTGTAGGAATAATTAGCCGTTAAACCTACATCAGACCAACCGGAGTAAAGAGGGCACCTAAAGGAGTTAAATTAGATTAGGTTCAATGCAACGTGAGAACTTCAGAAGGGAATGTAAAGCCTGATCAGAGGTGATGTCCCTAAGTCGTAGGAAATGACGGCTGTATCTGGAGGACAGCAGCCCGTAGTAGCGTTGAAGCAGGGTAATGCCTGCGGAGTGAAGGGGCATAGTCGGACAGTAACTAACCACTAACTTTTCAGTCGAATGCCAGTTAAAAAGCTAATTCTAGAGGGACCCACAACACATGGGGGTGATCTCTATGAAGGTTCACAGACTGAAAATGGATACAGATAGCGATCTTAAAAGAATCCAAGAACAGATATTCTCGGAAGCTAAAGAAGGCAAACGTAGTTTCTACGGACTCCTAGAATTAGCAACGAGCCCAGCAGCCATCATTACCGCGATCCACAAGATCAAGGCTAATCAAGGAAGTAATACCCCCGGACCAGATGGTCAGCGGATAAAAGACATCCTTAAGATGGAACATGAAGAGGTAATCAAAATCTTTCAAAACAAGCTATCGAATTACTCACCTGGACAAATAAGAAGAAAACTTATACCTAAACCTGGAAAAAAGGAAATGCGTCCATTGGGAATCCCGAACATATCCGACAGGATTATTCAGGAGATAGTCAGAAATGTTATCGAACCAATTCTGGAAGCCCAATTCTTCGATCACAGTTATGGTTTCAGACCTATGCGTGACGCGAGCCAAGCCATTGCCCGTATGCACCACATTCTATGGCAATCCAAATGTACTTGGGTAGTCGAAGGCGACATCAAAGGATTCTTCGATAACGTTGATCACAACATCCTGCTCAAAAAGCTCTGGAAAATGGGAATACGTGATAAACGAATTCTCATGATCATCAAAAAGATGCTAAAGGTTGGAATACTCGATGAAATCGAAAGAAATCCCATAGGTACACCGCAAGGGGGGATTATAAGCCCCTTGCTAGCGAACGTTTATCTGCATGACTTTGATAAATTCGTCGCTTCCTTCTGGGAAGAACATCCCGAAATCGCCAACTACAAGGACAAGAAGAGTTTTCAAACCGTCAAGTACAGACCCCAACATAGAACGAAGTACCCTAGATACTATCTAGTGAGATACGCTGATGATTGGGTGATCCTTACCGACAGTGAAAAAAACGCCATAAGAATGAAAGAGACCGCTCAACAATTCCTGGAACGGAACGGGAAATTACAACTATCTGCAGAGAAAACTCTGATCACAGATGCGAGTAAGCAATACCTCCAGTTCCTCGGCATTGAAACGAAAGTGGGTAACTCGAGAAAGGGAAAAGGTAAAGTAACATATTCCAAACCATCCCGAAAGGCAACCAAAGCAGCAACTAAATCGCTTAGCTTAGCCAACAAGCTAAACGTATTGCACTAGCCTACCACCGCGACAAAACGATTCAAGAGATGAATCGGTACAATAGCATGGTAATCGGAATAGGGAACTACTGGGGCATGACTTCTGAGGTCACGAAATATGGGAGCAAGATTGACCACTACTTGTGGTACAAACTCGATAAAATCTTTATGAAACTCACTGGCTCTAAGCTCGGAGAGTTCCTCAAAAGAAAAATAGAAGCGGAAAGCACACATAATCTACCTGTACGGCATGAAGGTCACCGCACAAGGGTGCCTTACTTGGAATACGAGGGTTGCAAGATCGGACTAACCATGCTGGCTTTCAGCACATGGAAAGCACCGGAACCTAAGATCCCAGCCGAAACACCATACAGTATTGAAGGAAGAAAGATTTACATGGAGCGAACTGAAAAACGTCTCCGATTGGCACGTCCAGATGAAATCACTCTATTAGATAACATCATTGGCAGAGTACACACATCGAAACGAACCAAAGGCAAATCACTATACAACTTCGAATACTGGATGAACAGGGGTTATGCTCTCAACAGAGATAAGTGCGAATGTAAAGTGTGCAAAGTAAATTTAGACTCAGGTAACTTACACACCCATCACAAAGACCCGCGACTACCCATTGACCGAATCAACATGGTAAGTAATCTCGTCAGCTTGTGCGTTGAATGTCGTGGCCTCGTTCATGAAAAGCAACCAAATCCATTCAGCAAGGGCTCGAAAGAATATAAGAAACTGGAAAGCTATCGAAAGTTAGTATAAAAGGGTAGTCAAAGGCCAAACTGTTCGATGGAACGCGGAGTGACTAGGAAACTGTCACGCTCCGTGTGAAGCGGGGGAAAAGCAGGAGATCGAATCAAAAGTTTACCTATCGCTATTGTACTGGCCAACCATTATTTATTATCAATTAAACTATGAGATTAGTACTGTAAGACAAGCATCCAGGCGCGCCTGGAGGTTAGGCCAAGAGCGTGAATGTCGTGTATATTATCTTGTATATAACGGCACACAACAAATGGCACAGTTCCTGCGCATAATGGCAGCAAGAGGGCATGCGTTACTTGTTGAGGGAAGGTTGGATCGATCGGAGCTAGCAGCCTATGCACGTGATCAGCAGTCTTCTCTTGCTTCTGATTTAGCTAATTGTTTTGCCGGTTCTGAGGTTGCCGATGCTTGGACAGCTCTTGCTGCAAAGGATCTAGAGAATGTTGAAATGATTGCCGAATCGGAGTTTAAAGAAACGCTTTCTTTGAGAATGAAGCAGCTAAGCATTGAAACAAGACGTTTATGCGGTTTGTCAGTTATCTTAGAGAACAATAATGAAAGTGTTGTTGTAAATGTGATTGAGCAGCAGCCTATTGATTTATTTACGTATAATGAAACTTCTGAGGTAAATGATGAACTATGGGAGCAAAATATGCTTAAGATAGTTGAGCTTAAGAATTATAAGAAAAAGAAAGGGAAATCAGTACCTGTAGAGGGGCAGATTGCTTTTAAATTTTGATATTTTGAAATGAATTTGTTAGTATATGAGTATAAGTATTTATTCTTGCTCTTTGAGCCTATTTGTTAGTGTTAAGCCCTATGGGTGGTTATACCGTTTAAAGGTATGCCCCTATAGGGCTTTTTTGCGTTAAATTTTTTATTACCTAAAACAAGTTCACATTGAAGAGCTTGTTTTTTACTTTTAAAGGAGGAATTGAGAATGAAAAAGAGACAGAATTTCTTTTTTAACTTTAACGATGAACATACTGAAAGGGAAGAACACAACATAAGGTGCAGTAAAGTCGGTAATTTTAAACTGTTCGAATGGATTAAAAGAATACTTAGTGGCTTGGAGGCCGAATTAGATCTTGAACTTAATGATTCTATTCCTAGTAGGTTTAGTAGGTTAGGTGATCTAATGAATGAATAAAAATACAATATTAAGTTTGTTTGAATTTAAAAGTTCATTAATAATTACGGGAGTTGCAGGATTTATAAGAAGATTCAACAGGAAGTTAAAAAGTTTATCAGATTGATTTATTTTATTTTGGTGGTTGTGGTTGTTATCTACGGTAAACTATTGAAATTATGTTATAATTAATGGAGGGTACTACTATGCGTAATGAAATCGAAGTTTTCATTGATGAACTTACTCCATGTTTAATTCACCGAGAATCAGGGGAAGAATATAAGACAATTATTGAACCGGTGGTTACTTCTGATCTCAAGCAATTAACTAAAAAGCAAGGCTGGAGTAATTTCGATTGGAAAAAGGAACATTTAACACCCAATCGGCTCGTTTATAAACTGATGGTAGTTGGTTCAAATGATATTCAAGGACTTATTAGTTTCGAAGTTGCACAGGGGTATATTGACGTTATCCTTGTTGAAAGTGCTCATTGGAATATTGGATCTTCTTCACAACTATTTAGCGGTGTAGGGGCTCATTTATTCGCATATGCATGTAAGGTTAGTTTTGAACTTGGATTTGAAGGAGTAATCGCGTTTACTTCAAAGACTAAGTTAGTAGAACATTATCAAGAGAAGTTAGGTGCAATAAGCATTGGTGGACATTTGATGACTATCGAAACAAATGCAGCTAAATATTTGGTAGACCGATATTTCAGAGAGGGTGATGCATAATGATCGATAACAGTAAAGATATAGTAGATGCTTTTGAAGAATTGTCTGAAGCGGGAAATGGTGTCCTGGCAATCCCTCCACAAGATGAGAAAGAGCGTATTGAACGTGATAAACTAATGAAGAAGTATCTACTTAAACGCGATTCGAAAAAGCTTGCATCTCAACAGAAATAATAAATACAAAATTTGATGTATTAAAGTTGAAAAGTCTGGCTATGTGCTGGGCTTTTTTTTATTGATAAGTTGAAACTACGCTCTTATATTAAGAAAAGGAGGGCAAAGTTACAATCAAGTGGTTGATATAAAAAGGTAATACCTGAAGAAACATTTTAAAAAGCATGAGCGTATAAATATATCCATAGTGCGGGAAAACTATGAATAAACCTGCTAAAGCCATTAATGATAGAGACTTATCTCATTGTAATGATTGCAAGGATGATTGAGGACGGCGCTATGGGCAGAAGGCTAATAAAACAGTGATTAATAAATTGAGACTAAATATTAATTCTGACAGATTGGCAAGCAGATCATGACGATCTGATAATAAAATTAGAGCAGGGAATACCGTACAAATGGTTTAAAATACAATTTAAGGTTGGATGTTCTGTGAAAAAGCTCATAATTACAGGTATTACAGTATTGGTATTGATTTTAATCGTGCTACAACTAAGTATACAACCTACTTCTACTTTTTTAATACCAGAGGGATATACAGGCGAAGTGAAAATTATATATGAACAAGAAGGTTATCCTGCTTTAGAAAGAAAAAACAATCGTATTTATCTTGAAATACCTTCTACTGGTGTGCTGTTAACTTCAAGTGAAAACAAAACGGGTCCAGTACGCTTCTATTATGTTAATTCTGAGGGTGATCGAACAGAAATTAAAGATGATTTAATCCATTCTTTGTACACATCTAAAAATCCAGATGGTTTGCAGACTCTTAATTTTACAGTAGGAACTAAATCTAGTTAACAGCTGGGATTCAGTTGTCCTAGAGAAATAGATATAAAGCGCATAGCCACCGTTGGTACTTCCCCCTATTGGTGTCTCGGTTGTTACAGCACGATTCTCTTAAACAAATTTTGCCGAAATGAACAAATAAAGAATTCGCCCGTCCAGCTTGACGAACTGAATCGTCTCCCCCAACATCTTGCTTAAACCATTTCATCCATGTTTTTACTTACTTTTAGAGAAGCTGAAAGAAATAGAGGATCAGTGTATTTTGATACTAGGCTTCTCATTAATGGTGAGAATGAAGTCTCCAGGCTAAAAGCTATTAATAGTCCTAAAGATTATGCTGAGCTCTCCATTACAGTGATGATGTCGTAGATTGATGATATAACTATTCATAGTTGGAGTCGGTTAGAGTAACAAATATGAGGCGGATAAACTGAGTATAACATTCAACTACATAAATGGTTCCGATTCATGATTAGATTTTAGATCAATTTAGAAGAAAAATTATTAAAAAAAATATAAGAAAAGATCCCTTCCTTCAGTACAAAGTTTAGCCAAAGAGCTTAACGTTAGTATATTAATAGTAAAGAAGGACTTTGATGCTCTTGAAAAATCAGGATTTGTTGTTACTGTACATGGAAAAGGTAATGTTAAATCTGGAAATCGCGAAAGAACATCAACAAAAGGAAATTCAAGCAGAACTGTAAATCATAAGGGGAGCCTCAATATCATACATACAGCATTTTACATGACTTGCTGTGTGTATGTATAATTAAACAAATGATAATCAAAAGTAGGAAAGAGGTGACACAGATTGTTTGAAGAAATAGATAGGTTATTCGCCAAGTTAAAGTCCTTACGCCCGCTTTCTCCAGAAAGTGTGAAGCGGCTAGGGGAGGATTTTATGATTGATTTTGTATATAACTCCAACGCTATCGAAGGCAATACATTGACCTTGGAGGAAACCGCACTTGTCTTAAAGGAAGGCATCACAATTGATAAGAAGCCGCTTCGTCATCACTTAGAAGCCTTTGGACATAAAGAAGCATACTATTATGTAGAAGAAGTGGTGAAAGAGAAAAGGGAACTATCTGAACAAATCATTAAAGATATTCATTATCTTGTGTTAATGGGGGCCTCCAGCGATAAAGGAGTGTATCGTCGCGTACCCGTAATGATTACAGGATCTAGCCATCAACCTGCTTCCCCTTATCTAATTCCTAGTCTCATGGAACGGATGATGGAGGAATATCATACAACTATGAAAGATATGCACGTAGTAGAGAGAGTTGCACTGTTTCATTTGAAATTTGAAAGTGTCCATCCTTTTATCGACGGGAATGGACGAACAGGTAGACTGCTAATGAACCTTGACTTGTTATCGGCTGGTTATCCACCTATTAATATGAAATTTCATGACACACGCAGGTATTACGATAGCTTTAAATTCTACCATGAGAATGAGGGAGATCCTTCTAAACTTATCGAACTTGTACAAGAATATGTTCAAGCAGAATTAATACGATATATTTCTGTGTTAGAAATGGCAGAGGAGTTAGATTAGTTGTAAGATTGATCAAAGGAACGAGTCATCGTTATTTCAGGCTGTCGAGAGATTCTCAACAGCCATTTTTAGTGTCCACGAATATCGATTAACTGGTAGCGAAAGTTACCAAAATAGGAGCAAAGGGTAGCAATACACACAATTTGATGTATGTTAAGGGTCTGGCCATGTGTCGGGCCTTTTTTTGTTAATAAGATGAATATTGTGAAAGATTTTCTTAGTTCGTTCGTTGTTTTAGTATTTTCTGCCATTACCGGATGTTCAAAATTTATTAAATATATCATTATATATTGTTTCAATGCGCAAGGTCTACTTCGGAAAATACGAAATTCGAATTCGTTTACAGTATTAGGGATATTGTGTAGGATTTAGATGATAGTAATAATTTATTTTTCATGGTTCAAAAAAAGGAAAAGGAGTTGTAAACATGGTATTAAGTAAAAAGAAATTTGTATTATCGATAATGCTAGTAATTGCCCTCTTTTTTTCTATTTTAAACACATCATTTGCGACTAATACCTCAATTCATAAAGGTGAATTTACAATTACTCAAGCATTAATTGACGAGTTTATAAATTCAATAACTAATCAAGAATTATTAGATAACCAGTACCTATCAGCTGTATTAAATGACATGGATGATATTGTAAAAGATTCGGAAGGTATCAGTATATCAAAGTTTAAAATAGAATTATATGAAAAAGAATCGTTTGCTAATCACCAAAGAGCAAACCTCGAAAGCAGTGCCTTACAGACACAATATATTTTAACGGATGAAGATGAGGAACAACTTAAAAGAGTTGATCAACTTGCTCTTCAATATTATAATTACTTTCAAGAAAACGGTACCTATCCGAATGAATCTAATGATATGATACAACCTGCAAGTTTTTCAGATATGGTTAGAATTTTGAAAGAAATGGGATTAGCTTTTACGGAACAAGGTTTAGCAACACGATTAGCCGCATTGGGTCCAGTTGCAGCTGTTGATGGGCCCTTACCAGTGGGAGATTTTATCGCTCTTGTAGGCGGAGCTGTAATTGTTGGTGGATTTGTCTATAGCTATCTGAGTACTGCTACAGCAATTTCCAATAATATTGGAATAAATGAGGGGGTTACTTATAAAACCAAAGCTACTTCTTCATTATCACAATCTCGAACAATTGCATATCCAAATAACTATAAGCACTTTTCAGCAGCACCCAATACTGGTTGGGGTGGAGGAGTGTTTGTTCTAGAACCAATACCCTATTCAATGGCGGTGTTGAGAGCAGTGGCGGAATTGGATACCTATAATTTAAGTATGAATGATGCTAGAGAAGTAGCTCAACAAGCATCTACTGCAGGTACACAAGCTGAACATGATTTTGCTCATACTCATGATGCTAATGGGGTATATAAGTGGCCGTATAATAAACCACATTGGCATAGCATGAAATCCTTTAATGTGAGAGCAGCTGGTCATCATTGGTATGGTTAATTACAAAAGGGTGTAGCATTTGCTATACCCTTTCTATTTTTGAATAACTAAATAAGTAAAATTTCAAATACAAATAGATTTAGTTTTGATTCTTGCAGTATTGGAATGTTCATGATTAAGTTAATTCGGTAATCATTTGATACTAGTTTGAAGGGACTTTTCAGGATAAGATTATTATTATTCTAGTATAGGTGAAGGGAGAATTTTAATGTACCTAAGGCCTTATACAGCAACCGAAATAAAAAAAAAGTTTGTTCGATTATCCAAATCAAAATCAGAAGTATTAAGGAGAAAGTTTGAGAAAGAGTTTTGTTCTACGGATTCAGAACAATATAAGTATTACAAAAGAGAACCGGGATATATGCTCTGGGATTGTATGATTGGAGGTCCAAGAGTATTAACTATACAGGAAGTAAATGAGAATCCACCTTTTCCTGGGGATGTTTATGTGTTTTGGGATGTGAATGAGAGAGATGAGGAAATGTTTAAGCTTGGAAAATATTATCTGCATCAGATGCCATTTGAAAAATTCTTGTTAAATTACTTTTCTTTCCCCCAAGAAACTTATGTTTTTGACGAACATTTTAAATATTCTATTGTTCTTTCGCATGAACATTTTCACAGCCTAAAACAAGATTTATGTTTATATTCACCTCACGAAGAAGATAATTGGTATTTATATGTATAAAGTTTGATGAATAGAGTCCTTAGATACAATTAAAGTTAAACTATAAATTTCAAGTTTTAAAAATTTATGTCGATTCTTTTTATATATAACACCTTTTGCATGTACAAGTGATGATTAATTGTGATATTATTAGCAGTATATTGAATTTCTTTTTTGCTCCTTGTTGAGCCTTATGTCTAGTTTATAAACCCTATGGGTGATCTTTCATTTCGGAAGAACTACGCCATAGGGTTTTTTGGTGTTTACAAGCCGGCGAGTACGTTCTTTATAAGACGGAAAGTCGGTTTTTTATATAACTATTTTACTTTGGGGGAGGTTTAAATGCTTACTGATTCTATGGGAATTGATTTACAGAGCCTTAACGATAGTATTTCAAATTTTGCTTTAGAGATTGAAAAGGCAGATGAAATTTAAAGTGCCATGAATTTTTTGTAATTTGACATAATTTCAGTCATGGCTTCAATTGGCTCTGTAGATTTCAAAACATTTGATCTATAAGATGGAGAATCCTATAAGGAATTTTTTAGATATCCTCCAGATGATATTGTCGATTTTGATGAAGAAAAAAACAATATAAATGCTGAAAATCAATCAAAGGGGAGAATAAGACGATGATAACTATTAACCTTTATAAGGTAAAACAAGTCAAAGAAAAGGGAGCCCGTTATGACCTTGAATCTAAAATTATCCGTTCTCCGCAAGATGCGTATAATATTATTACTACTGTACTAGACTTGGAAAATGAAGCAGTAGAACATTTTGGGATTTTGACTCTAAACACAAAAAATGCAATCGCAGGTGTACATGTTATTTCGATAGGTACTCTTAACACAACACTCGTACATCCGAGGGAAGTATTCAAATCAGCCATTCTAAACAACGCTGCATCACTGGTTTGTTTTCACAATCACCCAAGTGGATGCCCTAGCCCATCTCCTGAGGATATAAACCTAACAAAAAAATTAATTGAAGCCGGATCTATCATAGGCATTGATGTGTTGGATCACATAATTGTTGGAGATGATAGATTTACTAGTTTAAAGGAAGATGGATTAATATGAGGTCCTATTCAAAAGGTAGGCCGGTATATAACCGGCCTTTCTTGTGCAATGATATTTGAGCATTCTTTTTTTTGAAGAGGGACGAATGAATATTTTATTAAACAGGTTCTAAAAAGGCGGCATAAGGAAAAATAACCCATTTACACCTTTTCTACAATCATTCGTCTATAATTCAATAAAAATTGATATATCCCAGTCAAATCATTATGCTCTTGCAAGTGTAACAATGATCTTTGCTCCATAACATTAGATATGCAGTTGAAACTCTATGTTTGGACGGATAACTATGTATAATTGAATTATATATTCGACATAGTTATTATGCGAGCCTTTGGTAAAATAGGTTAAAAAAGAAAGGACGAGTTTGATGGAACGAGAAGAATGTTATGGGACTAATCGAGAGTATGAAAAGCGAAGACATAGTAACGATCAGATTCAAGTAAATCCTATTCAAACCGTTTTATTTGAAGCATTTCCCAAGATAGAAGCAGTATTTAAAGAGAAGCAGAATGAAGGGTACAAATTGTGTTCGATACAATATGAAACAAGGAATGATGCTAGTCATGAAAGTCTCATTATTGTATTAAGTAAAGGTTATGAACACTTTTTATTGGAACAAAGTAAAGGGAACTATGCTGGTGGATATTCTCATGCGATTTTTCGCAGAGAGGGCGAGCAAGGAGAAATTCTTTAGTGCTTAACTATAACAAATAGTAGATATCTTCAAGCGACTAAGGAATTCCTCCTTTTGGAAAATAAATCTCGAAGTTAACTACTTACTTGAAAGGGGCGATAATAAAAAACTATAAAGTTTGAATAAATAAAGGAGGGATAAGTTCTGAAGTTAAAGTACAAGATTGATTTTATCCTTCTGCAAAAGTGTACCTTAAACTAAAAGATAAAGTAGGAGAAGGAGGGTTTGTTCTACTTCAAGAAATCCAGTTAACTATTTCTAAAATAGTACCTGTATTCGAGTACATGCTTTTTCATGAGGTTAAGCATAATTCCCTAATTGGTAATTTAGGGTTAGTTGGACCCGCAAATACGTTTGAACTGATCGAAGCGGAAGTGGAAGTTAAAGAAATACTACAAAAATATGGTTATATTCATTTAAGTCAGGAGTATGACTTATATGATACCGTTTATGATTGGGAGCAATTACATGAAATTGATTCAATGAACAGGAGATTAATTCTAAAGGATGCGGTGTTTGTTGATATACTAGAATTATGCAATGATTAGCTTACTTAAATCATTTCTCCTTGTTGAGATAAGCAACAATAATTTAGAAAAGAGCTAAATAAAAAGGGTCGCAGGGATACTTTCCTTAAGGTTTTTATATTGTGCTTGGTCCCTTAAGTTTCGTAATCTCTGTTGCCCCCAGTTGGTTTTTTTAAAGCTTGAGTAATATCAGTAGTATATTTAGTTAGTCTCATCGACATTTCTGTACGTAACGTTTCACGTACAATACCAAACTTTTCTTCATATCCGCGGCAAAAATAGCGATAATACAGAATACCATCATTTGTTTCTTCTTCAGATACCTTGATATTACGTTTTTTAAGCTCTCGCTTTAAAGCGTAGTAATCGTCCGAAATCCTAAACATAATAACTTCTAGGAATCGATTGACAACTCCCTTAAAGGTTATTTTAGCAAAACCCATATCTTCAATTGATTTTTGAACCATTGTTATTAATTGAGGGAACATAACAAGATCCCTTATCATCTCTAATTCCTCTGTTGATGGTCTACCGTTCGGTTTTTCATCATTCCGCTGATCATATTGCTCCTGATGTTCGGTCAAAAGCATTTTTCCACTCCAACGATTGTTAGCATCAAGCTTACTCATTTATATCGACCTCCATAATTGCGAACCCTTGTTCCCATATCTTATTATATACCAAACATACGTTAGATATGCAATAGCAAAAAGCCCATATGTGTCCATTAACTACCAACTCAATACAGGCAGGACATACGATATAATTTTATTGAGGTGGTTTTATGTTTATTGAACCAATGCTTCTCGAAAAACGGGAAAAACCGTTTGATGACGACCGTTTCATATACCAGCCCAAAATTGATGGTCACCGTCTTATATTATCCCGCACATCTAATCAAATAAGATTATATACACGCCATAATAACGATGTTACACGCCAATATCCAGAGCTACATAATGTGCCGATTGATGGCAATGTGGATGTCGTTTTAGACGGTGAAATCGCGCGGATGGATGAGAATGGCTGGATCGATTTTGAATTAATCATGGAACGATTTCATTTAAAAAAGGACCCGTGGATTCTTCAAGCAGTGCGGACAAGACCAGTAATATATTACGTTTTTGACGTACTGCATTATAACGGTGAGGACGTTCGGAGCTGGCCGCTTACGGAGCGCCTTGCGTTGTTAACAAGCATTCTAAATCCTAACAGTTATTTCTCGTTAGTTCTGTCGGTCGAAGGCGACGGGATTACATTATTCGACGTCATCAAATCGCATAAACTTGAAGGTATCGTTGCAAAGCGTAAGGATAGCAGGTATGAAGGGAGCCGATCTGTTAATTGGCTTAAGATCATTAACTATGAATACGCCGATGTCGTAATAGCTGGCTATCGAAAGAACCAGTTTGGATGGTTAGCCCATTATAACGGACGCCCGGCTGGTATTATAGAACTTGCTGTACCTGTTGCACATCGTAAGGCATTTTATAAAGTCGCCAATACGATTGTAACTGGTGAAGATCGCAATTTCGTTTACGTACAGCCTCAAATAAAGGCACGCGTTCGATTCCGAAACTACTATAGGAGCGGGATGCTGCGGAGTCCGGAATTTGTTAGTTTTATCAGTTCGGTTAATCCAACGTCCAGCCACAATGCTTGACGACTTCCCCTTCACTATTCGTTATTGTTCTACATGTACAAGTGATGATTAAATGTGATATTATTAATATATTGAATTTCTTATTTACTCCTTGTTGAGCCTTATGTCTAGTTTATAAACCCTATGGGTGATCTTTCATTACGGAAGAACTACACCATAGGGTTTTTTGGTGTTTACAAGCCGGCGAGTACGTTCTTTATAAGACGGAAAGTCGGCTTTTTATATAGATACTAATTTACTTTGGGAGGTTTAAATGCTTACTGATACTATGGAAATTAATTTATCGCGCTTTAACGAAAGTATTTCAAATTTTGCTTTAGAAACAAAAGAGGCAGATAAAATTCAAAGAGCCATGGATGTTTTGTATTTTGTCATCTATTCAGGCATGGCTTCAATTGGCTCCGCAGATTTCAAAGTGTTTGATTTAGATGATGGAGAATATGCCTATAAGGAACTCTTTAATTATCATCCAGATGATATTGTCGATTCTGAAGAAGAAGAAGAGGACAATAGAAAGAATCTCCTTGTCGAGATTAACCGGGTGAGTCATGCAGCTATATGTGTTGAAAGACTATCTGATGAAAAGAAGATAAGGAGGTTTATTTGAATGACAACATCCTTATTTTTACCTACGAATGTTCAGTATGAGTGGCTGGAAGCATTGGATAACTTTCTTATTGCGAAGGTTTGCTACGACAATAATGTTGAATTACCATCAGAATGGATTGTGACTAAATATTCAGCTTTCGACTTTTTTTGCAATGCTCTTTCCTACATTTTTGAGTGTTCGCCGGCTATTGAAGAATCAGATTACAGTTATTCTTTAACCATTAGTGAAATCAAGGAATGGTTTCAGCTCCAGGAGAAGTATCCGGAAATGGTAAAAGACGAACTGTGGATTTTTGGTCCTGTGGAGGAACTATCTTCAGATTTTCAATTTGGCGGACTTCAGTGCAAGTCTACACCTATCGGAATAAGGTTAAATTCAGAGGGTTGTGACTATTTTCAAGTAGTGGAGAAATTTATATCTCTCAAAGAGAGATTATTACACAAACTAACGGTATGGAGGGAACACGATGCAAGCCTTACAAATTCCAAGACAGGACGAGACACTTATTCGGTTGCCTAGAGGTGGTTTATTGGCAACAGTTGAAGAATGGTCCAATGAACTTGTGGTTAAAAGTGAGCGAATCCGCGTGGATAAGCTCATTTTTTCATTATTGGATATATTGGATAGCGAAGAACTCAAGAATTATTTTGTTCATAGCGGGCAAAAGAAGTTTTCATTACTGGATGTTTTTGGGCCTTTAATTAAAGAATCTTCTGACGACAAGGAACTTTATGAAGTGTTTGATCATTTTATGGAACGTTTTAAGCAGGCAGATGAAGAGGTAATGCTGAAATTCTTTTCTATATTTTCAAAGAAGATTAATCTAGCATCTTTAAATGAGGTAGGGCTGAATAGTCTCCTTAGCGATATTCTAAGGGAAGTTAAGCAGCTCACTGACGCACAATATTATGATAAGTTGCTCATCACACTACTTGAGAATGTGAAAATTTCAAACCAGAGTGAGTATTTCCAACAAGAAATATTTTCAACTCTTATGAATAGTACAGCACGCCAAACGGATGATCCTCTCATGAAGGGAATGTTTGGGGCATTATCTAAACATTTGTCACCAAGTGTCAGGAGAGAGCTGCTTGCACCATTTTTAAGTCAGCATACAATAAGTAGCCCGCTTCTACCCAAAAATTGTTTACTTTATCAAGAAGGGGCAGATGGGCGAAGGATTGTGGCTCTGGAGACAGAGAAACAGATGTTTAATGTTCAATTCGGTTCAACTCTTTATGAAAAAGTAGGATATCCGAAACTTATTTTCTTATTTTCTGTTAACACGAATGGGGCAATTCGGTTAAAAGTACTTACTGTTAAAGATACTATCATTTCAAAAGACTCAAAAGTGTATTATTATCCCTACTCAAATGTTCAATATGAGGAACGTTCAATGGAAGCTTGTTGGCCAGAACTCAACAGATTAGCAAATGAACGCGATTTTTATAATAACCTTACTACACTATCTACATTACCTTATCTTTTCTTGAATAGTCCAAGTAATAACGATTTGTTTAAGTATACAAATCTAAGAGAACGGCTCATGAATTTCGAAGGACAATCTTTCGATGATTCTATTCTAGAAGATACAGGTCTTACAATTTCTGATTATATGAAGATTTAGAAAGTACAAATGTAAGTATTACATTGTTTATTTTAAAGGAGCGGGCTTATGACTACTAATAACATAGAGCAATTATCATTATTTGGAACAGAGTATCAACCCACGTTAAGTAAAAAAATTGTGCGTAAATCCTCTGCTACTACAACCAGTTCAAACGGTACCACTGTAAATTCAGCTGCAAAAAGCATGAAGGATCAGAAGATTGAAGTAGACTTAGACTTTACGATCCATTACGCTACTCACGTATTCCAAGTTAGCGATTTTATAGAGGATGTTCCAGAGAGCGGTACAATATCATTACCTCAACTAAGGGAAAGAATGGAGCAACAATTTTTTGAACTGACAGAACAGAGGACTATTTGGGATTATGACATTGAAGCAAAGCGTCTTATGCCCTATGCATCCGGAACGACAAAGGGGTATCAAGTATGGGAGTAAGATCATTTTTTTGGAAGTTATCTGAATTCCTCAAGCTTGATAAACCGAAGCTGTTCAATATCGTTGCTTCTAGGGATGGGAAATTATATGAAATACGAAGAGAAACATTAGGTCTTATGATCACGCCTGCTGAAAACATTATAGAATGTGAGGAGGTTCCTACGGGATTTAGATTTGATCTTCCTAAAATCCCTCACACCATCTTAAGACAGGTCGAAGGTTTCTTTAAGTATTATTGTGATGAACTCGATCAAAATGAAGCTATGGTACAAATCTTTTGGGATCTGCAGCTTAAACAATACATTGTAGAGTGTCCTCATCAATGGGTGAAATTTGATAGGATTAATGCCAATTTCTCTCGGCAGTTAGAGGATGCAAACAGGTATATTGAAGTGTGCCATATACACTCGCATAATACGATGGAAGCAAGGTTTTCATCGATTGACGATGCACATGAGCAAGCATTTATGATTTACGCTGTAATAGGTAGACTACACCGCAAAGAGCCTGAAATGGAGATTAGGGTGGGGTATAATGGTAAATTTTTTAGGTTGGATTCTGACTTGATATTTGAGAATGCAAGTCTAGGATCACCTTCTGAATTTCCTGAAGCCTGGACAAAACGTGTCCATGTCATACGTGATTAGTATAGGGGAAGTTAGCCTTACTTAGGGCTAGCTTCCCTTTTTTCATTATTAAGGAGGAGTTAAAAATGACAAAGGTATACGAATGGGTAGCAGATCGGCTTATCAAAATTATTGAGGAGACAGATGAATTACCGTGGCAGCGTGAATGGATGAGTCGTAATCCTGCAGTTAACTGGATAACTCAGAAGCCGTATAAAGGAATAAATAGGTTAACTACTGTACCAGGTGGAGAATACGCAACCGAGTATCAGATAAAACAAAACGGGGGCAAAATTAAAAGTGAAGAAAGAAAAAATTACACAATGATTGTTTATTGGCTCTGGCCAGACAAAAAGAAATCCGAGGAAGAATATGATGAGGAAGAAAATGAGTCTGATAAAGAGCGTGGTAGACCAACCCCTTTATATTCAAAGGTGTGGGATATAAATACACAATGTACTGGATTAGCAAGTAGGATGGTTACTGAGGATCTTATTGTTCATCATCCTATCGAAAATGCGGAGAAGTTAATACAAGATTTCTTCAGCCATACAAGTTCACCACGATTTAGGCATATGTCCGACACTGCAGACTATGTAATTCCATTAGATTTAGTTAGAGTACCGCCCAAAGAGGAGTTTTATAAAATAGAAGCGTATTATTCGACCAGTTATCACGAGATGATACACAGTACAGGACACAAAACTAGACTTGCACGACCAGGGATTGTCCAATTTGATAAGTTTGGTTCAGAACAATACGGTAAAGAAGAGCTCATCGCAGAAATTGGTGCTTCAATTATGTGCTTTGAAGCGGGAATAAACTATCTAACAGAAAAGCAGAATGCTGCATATGTGAAGAACTGGTTAAAGGTCTTGAAAAATGATAAGAAAATGATTGTTATTGCAGCTCAACAAGCTCAACGAGCGGTAGATTATATCAATTCAATTGTTCAAGAATATAACAGCACTAAGGAAGATGTTGCATAACAATTTAGGGGGAAGTTGAATAATGCCAAATGGAATCGATATTAAATTACCAGGTAAAAGAATTTCTTATCAAATCGTAATAGTTGGTCTTGGCGCGAATGGTAGCCATTTTTTCAGGGGATTATGCCAAGATGTCTCTACATACTTCAAAAGCCATTGGAATAAACCATTCGGGCTTGACGTAATGATTGCCGATGGTGATCGGGTAGAGAAGAAAAATCTGGATAATCAGTTATATACAGAGGAGGATATTGGGGAGTATAAAGTGGTTAGCCTAGCTCAAAGATATGGCGACCACTATGATATTCCCATTAAAAGAGTTACCTCATATATCAAAGATATGGATATGCTTAAAAAGATGTTTAGTACTTTATCCATTAATCCTGAAGACCAAGTAGTACCTGTATTAATTGGGATGATAGACAATGTGCGCCCATAAGGGCATGAAGTGATTGCGTTTAAAAACGCTAGGATAATGACTCCTATCTCCTAACACCTTATCCGGAGGGGAAACCCTATGGGGAGTGTAGCATGGTGTAAAGGTGAGGTGCTTTTCATGAACCACGCATGGGTACGCTTAACTGAGGGAGAAAAGAGGTTGTATGGTTAAAGCTGGATTGCTTGAACCCAAGTTCTAAGGCGAGTAGAATCATCTCCCTGCTCGTAATCGTGGGAAAGAGGGTAGGTAGACCAGGGTGGTCATAGGTTTATTGTCCTTATGATCAGTCATTCCTAGGTCTTGCTGGTTGCGATAAGCAACTAAACTGAACGAAATGGGAACCTAACCAACCTCGATAAATATCATTTCATGATTAAATGGGGATTGCCTAAGTTGGAGCGCCTATACTGGCTATGATTGTAGAATCTGAATATCCAATATGGTAACGGAGCTTTCGTAGTAGTCCGAGCTAGGGAAAGCCTAGTACATGGCGAAGGAAAGCAGGATAATATCGCTTAATAGAAGCTGAAAGGTTATGGTGAAAGACCATGCAAGGACCATCTACTTTACTAAGCGTATTGAAATCAAAGTCGAGTAACAAGGATTATGTCTTTAAAGATCTGTACAGAATGCTGTATAATTCCAACTTCCATCTCAGGGCTTATACTAAACTGGCTCCCAATCCCGGAAACATGACCGCTGGAAGCGATGGCAACACCATCGATGGATTCGGAATGGAGAGGATCATGAAAATGATCACTAAACTCCGTAACGAAAGTTATCAACCAGCACCCGTGCGAAGGGTTCACATCCCCAAAAGGAACTCAGACAAAATGAGACCTTTAGGGATGCCGACTTTTGATGACAAGGTTGTACAAGAACTTATTAGAGTCATCCTTGAAGCGATTTATGAGGATACGTTCTCAGATTTCTCTCATGCCTACAGACCTAATAGAAGTTGTCACACCTGTCTCGCCCAAATAAAAAACCACTCTAAGGCTACCAAATGGTGGATTGAAGGCGATATTAAAGGCTTTTTTGATAATATCAATCACGAGATCATAATTAGCATCCTTCGGAAAAGGATTAAGGACGAAAGATTTCTAAACCTTATCCGAAAATTCCTGAATGCCGGATATATGGAAGACTGGAAAATCCACAACACTTATAGTGGAGCACCACAGGGAGGAGTATTAAGTCCAATACTCTCTAATATCTATCTCCATGAACTCGATAAGTTCATGGAGGCCCTTACTGAAAATTTCAATAAAGGGGACAAAAGGAACCCGAGTAAGGAATATTTGAGCATAAACGGAAAGGCAAGATATAAGAGAAAAAAATACAAGGAATGTTCTGACTCATCTCAAAAATTGAAATTACTAAAAGAAGTCAAAGCATTTGAAAAGCAATATCGCTCAATGTCCTCCATGAACGATATGGACGAGAACTTCAAAAGACTAAAGTATTTCAGGTACGCGGATGATTTCTTAATCAGTGTCATTGGGAGCAAAGAAGATGCGATAGTAATCAAAGAGCAGATCAAAAACTTCCTACAAAACAAACTCAAACTTGAACTCAGTGAAGAAAAAACACTAATCACACACAATACGCAATCTATTAGATTCCTTGGCTATGACATCAAAATTAACCAAAGTCAGGAAGTACTCGAAACTGTAAAAGGTAAGGCAAGACAGCTAAGTAAGAATGTATTGTTAGCGATGCCCCATGACAGAATTAGAGACTTCATGTTAAGGAATTGCTTCTTTAGAATTAAAGAGGACGGAACTTGGAAAGCAACGCACGTAAAAAAGTACCTTAATTATTCCGAATTGGAGATATTGAGAACATATAACTCTCAAATACAAGGGTTTTATGAATATTACAAGCTTGCTAATAATATTTTCAGGTTCCACAATCCTTATTTCCTTATCCAAAAAAGTTTCCTGAAAACACTAGCCAATAAGGGGAAAACTACCTCGAAGAGGATTCGAGACAGTCATTCGTTTAATGGGAAGTTGGGTGTAAAGTATCAGGATAAAAAAGGAAACACGAAGATAGCTTATCTGTATAAAGGTCCGTTTGAAAGGAATGATGTCCCCAACATAAGTGAGGAAATAGATTTCATCCCTAATTGGATGACCTATTTCACAGGGACCTCGTTAGAAGATAGAATTCTAGCAAATAAATGTGAATGGTGTGGTACAGAGGAAGGACAGTTTGAAATACATCATGTACGGAAGTTAAAAGACCTAAAAGGCAAAAGTCTATGGGAGAAAATCATGATTGCTCGGGTTAGAAAGACGATGGTTCTTTGTAAAAAGTGCCACGTTGATTTACATGCAGGAAGACTCGACTAATTCAAGACGAATGATATATCTAGAGAGCCGGATACGCTGAAAGGTGTACGTCCGGTTCGGGGGGGAGTACTTGGAAACCTGTCGTCGAAAGATGATAAGGCGCCGGGTGCTTACCCTACAATAAAACGCGTCAGCTGCTGGATAACTTTTTCTACTCAGATTACTTAAAGGATTTAATATATATTGATGCAGGTGTAGAAGGTGTTATGTTCGCAGAGGAAAGAAACTTATCTGAAGAAGACGGGATTTCTAGAAACCATAGTGGTTTTGGTGGCCAAGTAGTGTGTGGGCTTAAATATGCAAATGAAATCGTATTAGAGCCGGTAGCACAAGTATTCTCGAATATTTGGGAAGATGAAGTTACTCACTTTCCAGGAGAAGGATGTGGGGATCTTATTCATAACGCTCCACAACGCTGTGCAACGAATAAAATGGCTGCTCAAGTCGCAAATAATATTGTAAATAACCTTTTTCATCTGAATACCTTATTTACCCACGTAGTCAATTTCAATGCTCAAACGTGTTGCAGTGGAGGTATGGGTACTTTTATAGATGATGAAACATTTTCTCACTTTAAATTGCTGAAACAACTACGAATTGAAAAAAATCTGTAGTGGAGGGGTATATGAAAGCTACATATATTATTCCGAATGAGTTGATTGAAATTATTAGTATGAAGCGGGATCGCTATGGTGTGACAATGGTAAAAGTTCTACATTATGATGGGCGATTTACATTAATACCTCGTAATCAGTTGTTAACAGAAGAAGATCATAAACAGCTTCAAGAACTAGGTGGAATTTTAGGGCGGGGTAGGATTGGCAAGAATAAACGGTATTTTGAATTAATGAAGGAGTTAATGAGGCGTGAGGCCCCTACATCATTATTGCCTAAGTATATAAAAGATCAATTAAAGACGCGGAATGTGCAATTACAATTTAATTTCGAAGGTGTAAGCTAATACCCAAAAAAGAGTCGCGGTGGTCATAGCCCCATCAAGTAGACAGTAATAAAAGAGCGTATTAAGCGGCGATCGCTTCTCGGTATTCTACCGGGGAAAGATCGCCTAGTTTTTTCTGGAATCGTTCATTGTTGTAGTATTCAATGTGTTCAGTAATGAGTTGCCGAGCATATGCTTCGCTATCTGGTTTATTTAATTAAAGCTTTTCCGTTTTAAGGTGTGAAAAGAAAGACTCAATACAAGCGTTGTCGAAACAGTTTCCACCCCTTTAATTTCCACTTATAGAATCCAGCCCTCGATACTTCGGAAATTTGGCATAACATAACGATGGAATATTGCGGTGTCATTTTTTCGATGACCCTGTACCTGGCTTGCTTATCCAACTTTCCTCCCCGTGTAGATTCGGATTGCGCTTTTTTAGATATTCGACCTGCGCTTTTAAGTGCATATTCTCTTCTTCCAAAGTGCTAAAGTGCTTCTTACTGAAGCGGCCTCGAAAGTCTTCAAACGTTTCTCCAAACTTTCGTACCCATTCCACAATCTGTGCATCGCTTTTGATTCCATATCGTTCCTTAATTTGAGAAAGGGACAATCCCTCCTTGAGCCGTAATCGTACGACCTCTTTATCTCTCCCGTGTATCGTGAAAACTTCTGTCCTTTTGTAGCCATAAAAAATCCCCTCCCATAAACAATGTTGAGTCCATAATATCATGAACTCTTTTTTCACTGTCTACCGTAAGGGGATAAAACCACGGATCGACTCTTTTTTTGATATAGCGTCTATAATATATTGACTTGACCATGACCGTCAGGTATGTGACCATGTCACCTTTTTAGACATAAACACTCACTTTTAACAATATATTAAGGAAAATTGACCTTTCAGCACGAAATAACTAAAAAAATTTGTCATAATCGACAAAAAACGACTTATATCCATATTTTTATACAAAATACACCCATTTACAATTTCAACCTTACTGAAATATGATACTAATTATTCAGTCAGAAACCTATATTAATCTTCAAACCTACTAAAAAGGAGAATAGCCCCATGCATTTAAAGAAAGCGCTTACTCTATTTCTTTTATTTTCATTGTTATTTCAATTTTTTTATTTTTCGGGTAAAGCAGAGGCACGAGTTGACATTTACCAGCCATCTGTTGCAGCTGGACTTTATCACTCACTGTTTCTGATGCCTGATGGAAATGTAAAAGGGGTTGGATATAATTCAAACCGACAAGTAGGTTACGGCTCGTCAAGCTATGTTTATACGCCAACACAATTAAACTTGACTAATATCCGTCAAATAGCGGCAGGAGAAACCAGTTCATACGCTTTAAATGAAAAGGGCGAGGTGTATGTCTGGGGGAATAATAGTAACGGGCAGTTAGGAACAGGCAATACAACGACTGTCCAGTCACCCACTAAAAATACATATTTGACTAATGTTGTACAAATTGCTGCAGGCAGTAATTTTGCAGTTGCCCTCATGAAAGACGGAACCTTAAAAGCGTGGGGAGACAATACCTACGGTCAACTAGGCAATGGCACTTATACTGCATCCAACACCCCAATTACTGTTCCCGGCTTGACAAATATTAAAAAAATAGCAATAGGACGATTTTTTGTAGTTGCTTTGTTAGAGAATGGGTCTGTTAAAACATGGGGACTCAATGATTCCGGACAACTTGGTTTAGGTCATACGAATACAGGGACAGCACCTGTCACAGTATCTGGTCTGACAGCTATCAAGGATGTTGCTGCAGGCACCAATCACGCAGCAGCAGTTCTCACGAATGGCACTGTAAAAACATGGGGGAATAACTCAAACGGCCAATTAGGCATTGGATCAACGACCAATCAACTATCACCCGTAACCATTTCCGGATTGACAAACGTCTATCAAGTTTCTCTAGGAGGCTATCATTCAATTGCCATTCTCAATGATGGAAAGGTTAAAATGTGGGGAAAAAACAGCAACTACCAGCTCGGCTTAAGTGGGACTACAAATCGCACTATTCCGACTGATTTGCAAAAAGACAATGTTTTGCACGCAGTAGCTGGAAGTGAACATAGTTTTCTTATTTTTAAAGATTATACCCTACATGGATCAGGTTCCAATACCTACTATCAGTTAGGGGGGGGAGACAACAATACCCGTACAATATTTACAACGATTAGCTTGCAAGTGATGACCGTTCCGATGCAAGTAGAGGGATTTATCGACGAACCTTTTATTGCCGCTGGTGCCTCAAGTTCATTTGCATATACAAATGGTGTATTGAGGGCTTTTGGTGTAAACACTTCTGGTCAACTTGGTATTGGCAACAAGGATAATCAGCTAACCCCGGTAACCATTCAAAATTTGAATGCCGTCAAGCAATTAGCTTCAGGAAATTCTTACACATTAGCTCTGATTCAAGATGGATCAGTCAAGGCTTGGGGAAATAATTCTTATGGTCAGTTGGGACTAGGAAACACGACAAGTCAATTGCTGCCTACCACCGTGCCGAGTTTAAGTGGAGTAAAGCAAATCGCAACAGGATCCGCCCATACACTGGCCTTAATGGAGGATGGAACAGTCAAGGCTTGGGGCTATAATGGTTCTGGCGAGTTGGGACTAGGAAACACGACCAATCAATTGCAGCCTATCACTGTGCAGGGTTTAAGTGGCGTAAAGCAAATCGCAACAGGATCCTCCCATACACTGGCTTTAATGGAAGATGGAAGTGTTAAGGCATGGGGGTCAAATGCTAACGGCCAGTTAGGTTTGGGAAACACGAGCTCCCAATATAGGCCCATCACAGTGCCAGGTTTAAGTGGAGTAAAGCAAATAGCAGCAGGATCTTCCTATACACTGGCCTTAATGGAAGATGGAACTGTTAAGGCATGGGGCTATAATGGTTCTGGCGAGTTAGGACTAGGAAATATGACTGAGAAATGGCAACCTGTCACTATACCAGATTTGAATAGCGTAAAGCAAATCACAACAGGATCCTCCTATACACTGGCTTTAATGGAAGATGGAAGCGTTAAGGCATGGGGGTCAAATATTTCTGGTCAATTAGGACTAGGAAACAAGACGAATCAATTACAGCCCGCCACTGTGCCGGATTTAAGTGGGGTAAGGCAAATCGCAGCAGGATCCTCCCATACAATGGCGCTAATGGAGGATGGAAGTGTTAAGGCTTGGGGATCTAATGCTTCTGGTCAGTTAGGACTAGGAAACACGACAAATCAGTTGCAGCCTATCACTGTACCAGCTTTAAGTGGAGTAAAGCAAATCGCAGCAGGTACTAATCGTACACTGGCTTTAATGGAGGATGGAACAGTTAAGGCTTGGGGGTATTCCGGTCAATTGCCTAAAACTGTACCAGATTTAAGTGGAGTAAAGCAACTCGCAACAGGATCCACCCATACACTGGCCTTAATGGAAGATGGAACTGTCAAGTCTTGGGGATCTAATGCTTCTGGCCAGTTGGGACTAGGAAACACGACGGATCAATTGGAGCCCATTACTGTAAAGGATATAAGTGGAGTAAAGCAACTCGTAGCTTCTTCCTCCCATTCACTGGCTTTAATGGAGGATGGGACAGTTATGGCATGGGGGGGGAATTTTTCCGGTCAGTTGGGACTAGGAAACACGACAAATCAATTGCAGCCCATCACTGTATCAGGCTTAAGTGGAGTAAAGCAACTCGCAACAGGAACCTCCCATACACTTGCGTTAATGGAGGATGGAAGCGTTAAGGCTTGGGGAAATAATTCTAGTGGCGAGTTGGGACTAGGAAACAAGACAAATCAATTGCAGCCTATCAATGTACCAGATTTAAATCGAGTAAAGCAACTCGCAACAGGCTCCTCCCATACACTTGCGTTAATGGAGGATGGAAGCGTTAAGGCATGGGGATCTAGTTCTTCCGGCCAGTTGGGACTAGGAAACATGGCAAGTCAATTGCAGCCCACCACTGTGCCAGGTTTAAGCGGAGTAAAACAGCTTGCATCCGGTGCTTTACATTCACTTGCGTTAATGGAGGATGGAAGCGTTAAGGCATGGGGATCTAATTCTTCTGGCCAATTGGGACTGGGCACTACTTCTAACACTACTTTTCCAGTAAATGTAACAGAAATACGCGGCGCTATACACATAGCTGCAGGAAGCCACTATTCATTTGCTCTCCTTGACGGCGCAGTGATGATGGGGTGGGGAGAAGGAAGAGAAGGACAGCTAGGGAATGGCCTTGCAACTAGTTTCTATACGCCACAAGCAGTCCCCCTCCACAACAGAAATTTAGTTTTTATGAGTTTGTTGTTACAGGGAATGACTGATTCGACTATTGTCGTAAGCACATACTTGGATGAAGAAGCCACACCACTGTATACAACAAATATTCAACTCAGTGATCAAGAGCAGTATTTGAGGTTTGAGCCATTCGATAGCTCTACACTGATCCCTGGCGCACATAAATTCATTATCGAGGCAGGAGACGGCGTCCAACTCATTCGCAAAGAAGTGCATTTCCAAGTATCTAACATGCCGTCAGGTAATACTTCCATTCAAATAGAGGCAACGCCGCAAACGCTCACCGTGAAGGCGGAGACGACAGGTGCTTTGCTCGATGCCGCACCTTACCGAATCAGCGTTGGAGAGACCGTCAGCAACTGGCTCACCGGAAATCCGTCAGCTGCCTTTACGGTTAGCAATTTGTTGCCCAATACACGCTATCCCGTTCAGGTGGAGGTCAAGCAATCCAATGGACAGATCACGACGGAGAGGAGAGAGTCCGTAACTTACGCTGTTTCACCATCGCTGGTTGCAGCTGGTACGTCAGCGACTACGGCTACTTTTACTATAAATGATACAAATCCGGCAGATACTGCCTATCAGATTATTACTGGTAATAAATTCGTGGCTTCTGACGGCACATTAACCGCACAGTCTATCTGGATAACCATACCGGATAAACGAATCTTGATTAAAGGCTTGCCATCAGGTGCGACATCAAAGTTTCAGATCAAGGCGCGTAATAAGGAAGGGGTCGAAACTCCACTCTCGGCTTCAATACAAGCAGGACTTCCTATCAAACCGCCAGCCATACCAACCGGTTTCAAAGCGGAAGCGTTTGCTGATCAAATCGAATTAACATGGAATCCAGTACTTGATGCTACCGCATATGAGTTAGAGTTGGATGGTACAGTGTTGAATAGAGGTGCACTTCTATCTTTTATACATCGGGATCTCGCTCCGAATACGACTCATTTATACCGTATTCGGGCGTTGAAAGATGGCGCATCAAGTGAGTGGAGTGAGCCGATAACGGTCAGAACACTCATGCCTGCTCCTTTAGCGCCGGGAACTGTTAATGCTAGCGCAACTGGAAGAACCGTCACCATCGCATGGGGGAGCGTGCTTCATGCACTTAGCTATGAACTGGAGTGGGACGGTCGTACCATTCGAGTTGGACGTGAAATTACGAGTTACAAGATTATGGATTTGTCACCAGGCTCGCAACATGTCTACCGGCTTCGTGCCGTTAACAGCGGGGGCGCAGGGCCTTGGTCGCCTCTACGCACCGTAATGACTGCAATGTCAGTGCCGCCAATGCCAACGGGATTAACGATTCATGCATCGGATACTGCTGTTCAAATCAACTGGCAATCTCATGATGATGTGACACACTATGAAATTATGGCTAATGGAGTGATCTTCTTACATGGATCGGCGCCTTCTGTCTCACTCGGCGGCTTGCAGCCTGGCAGCAACTATCAATACAGTGTTCGGGCATGGAATGAACTGGGCGCTAGTGCGTGGAGCAGCCCAATATCCGTAACTACCTACAGATTGGCCTCACCTAAACTTGTAAGAGATAGTTTAAGTGATACGACCATTTCTCTGCGCTGGGAAACGATACCAGGCGCGAGCGGTTATGAAATAGAGCGAAATGGAATGGTCGAACAAGTGAATACGACCAACTTCAATCATTCGGAATTACTACCGGAGACAACGTACACCTATCGAATTCGCGCATTGAGCTCTTCTGGCAACAGTGGTTGGTCGCTGCCCATGTCATTAACGACGCTGCCAGCTAAACCAGCTATACCTGATAATATTTATGCCGTTGCTGGGAAGGATTACATCACGCTCAACTGGACAGCCGTAACGACTGCATTGGGCTATGAAGTAGAAATTGATGGGAAGGCCGTGATGAGCAATTTTGGTGAGACGACTTACACCGACACGATGCTTGATCCCTTCACCCCGCATACGTATCGAATACGTGCCGTGACCGATGCTGTTCAGGGCGACTGGACCGCCGCGATTGCTATGCGGACGCTTCCAGATGTGCCAAAAGCGCCGGATAACATTATGTTAAGTTCAATAGGGCATTTGGTGACGCTATCTTGGGCGGAAAATCCGTCCGCCTTGCGCTATGAATTGGAGATGAACGGACAAGTAATTGACGTGGGGCTGCAGACCAGTTACACACATCGACGGGTGGTTAGTGGAACGGAGAACCGCTACCGTGTGCGGACTTATAACGAAGCAGGAATGGGAGGATGGAGTAACTTAATGGTCAATAACACGATTAATGCTAGATTGACGAAAGGCAAAGACTTTAATCTTGGTCTGACTGCTTCAGATATTACAGATTTTAGTCGATACACATTAACCGTCAGTTACGATCCAAACGCAATGAAAGTACTGGACCTTTCCTCTCTCACTGGCCAGCCGGAGCTGGCTCCGGGACGTATTGAGGGGACAGATATTATTATCACTCATTTCTCGCCAGGAAGAATTACATTTGTGACGGATAAGCCGATCCAACAAGGAGAGTCGTGGACAGGCGTGATAAACAGCATCAAATTTCAAGGACTAGCTTCCGGAGGTTCATCCATTACGTATACAGTTGTACAACAATCTTAGTCAGACACGATGGCAAGCAATCATTCCAAATATGGAGGCACTTTATGAGAAGCATTTATTCCGTTTTTATTAAATACTGCTTGATCGTCGTGTTACTGTGCACCTTTGCACAAGACTACAGCATCACTTACGCTGCAGGGGCAGAGGGGCAGAAGACTAATCCGATTCCACGTCAGAAGTCGGAAGTGCTCGTCAAATACAAAGATCAAACCAAGGCAAAGGAAGTGAAGGAGCGCGTCGGGAGAAAACTCACAGGACAGCGCTTGACTGACCGCCAGAAGTTGCCACGTACGGGAATTGAGGTGATCGCCATCGAGGGTAACGGCACCGTCGATAGTGTTCTGACGGAGCTTCGTAAAGATCCGAATGTCCAATACGCCCAGCCAAACTATGAGTTGACCCCTTTGGCATTGCCAGAGGATGAACGATTTGGCGAGTCATGGGGGCTGAATAATACCGGCCAGACAGTCGCCATGCAGTCAGGAACTGCCGGTATTGATATACAAACCTTGGAAGCGTGGGAGCAAACTTGGGGACAAGCGTCTACGTTAGTCGGCGTTTTGGACACGGGTATCGATATACATCACCCTGATTTGGTGGCCCGTATCTATCAAAACCCACTTGAAATTCCTGGCAACGGTATAGATGATGACGGCAATGGCTATATCGATGATGTAAATGGCTGGGACTTTGCGAACGATGATGCCTCCGTTTACGATGCTGCTACACATGACAAACACGGCACATTTGTAGCTGGATTAATTGCGGCTAGCGCCAACGAGTTTGGAACTAGAGGTGTCGCCCCTGGCGTTACACTGCTTCCGCTCAAATTTATGTCAGAAAATAAAGGTTATACCTCGGATGCGATTGCCGCCATCGAATATGCCAAGCAAGCCGGCGTCAAGATTATTAATGCTAGCTTTGGCAGTCCTGCGAATAACATAGCGCTGGAAGATGCCATCCGCAACAGCGGCATCTTGTTTATTGGGGGGGGCGGGAATAACGGGCAAGATGCGGTAAACTATCCTGTATATCCGGCTGCATATCCCCTAGCAAACGTGCTGTCCGTAGCGGCTTTGGACAATCAGGGGAGGCTCGCTGCTATTTCGAACTATGGGAGTAATGTCGACATAGCCGCCCCGGGGATGGCCATGCTAAGTACATTTCCCGATGATTCCTATGGCTATATGAGCGGAACTTCGATGGCTGCTGCTATTGTGACAGGAGTAGCAGCACTAGTACACAGTGTCTATCCAGATTTGTCTGCAGAACAACTGGCACAAAGAATCAAATCGACGGCAAGACCGTTGTCCACTTTAAAGGGCAAAGTAAAGACAGGAGGCATAGTCGACGCTGCTGGAGCCATTAGGGGGACAGTTCAAGATGATTCCACAACAATTGAACCATTTCCAGTAGGAGAGGAAAGTGAAAGCGACGATATTGTTGTGGCTTTAGCCGTACAGATTGATCCTAACCTGCAAGAGCAGATTCATTATGGTGAAGAAGGCGTATCGGTGACGACTGGCAACTTCGCCAAATCCTTCACGGATATGTCTTTCGCTACTCCAGGTTTTACATTCAATATTGGACGAACCTATAACTCTCGTGATGACCGTCCATCCAGTTGGATGGGCAGGGGGTGGACATTTAGTTTCGAAGGCAGTTTGAATTTGACGGGTAACCAGATGGTTGCGAAACTGCCGAATGGTTCGGCGCAAGTATTCATTAAAAGTGGCGAAACCTATACTGCTAATGATTCACGTAGCCAATTGGTCAAACAGCAAGATAATACTCATGTGCTGACGACGTCAGATCAATATTCATACGGTTTTACAACAGATGGTTACTTATACTGGATGAAGGATCCACTTGGAAATTCCATTCAGATTGCAGTAAGCAACACTGGAAAAATTACTAAAATTACGGATACAGTTGGACGGACCTATACCATTGACTATATCGGTGAATTAATAGTTAAAGTAACTGATATCACAGGCCGCTTCATCAGATACAATTATGACAGTAGTAAACGGCTCATTTCTGTCCAGGATGCATCAGAACAGATTATCGAGCGGTATGAGTACGACTCCTTTGGATACCTAAATAAGATACGCAATGCGCAAAACCATGTGACCGAATCGATGGTGTACAGTCGGGATGCAGGACCTAGTCTGAATAAAGTGACCCGGTATACGAATACCTTTGGTAATACACAGTACTTCACTTATGATACAACCAATCGTAAAACAACGATAACGGACATTAACGGTCGCACTATGGTGAAATGGTACGATACGGCCATGTTTGTCACGGCATCACAAGATCCGGAAGGCAAGAAGTCGACGGTCACCTATTATACGGACGAAACGGGCTTTAATAAGTTTGGTGAGGAAAAGGCGATTACCGACCGCAACGGAAACCAAACATCCTATGTTCGCGATAACAATGGGAATATTACCAAAACGATTCATCCGGATGGCAGTTACCGAGAGTACGGATATGATCAATGGAATCACCTTATTTCGGAGAAGGATGAGCTCGGGAAGAGCATTTATTATGAATATAACAATCAGCTCTTGACTAAGCGCATTCAGCCCGTAAATGGCACTGACGTTTACACAGGAGAATTGTCGGATGCATTCGCCGTGACGTCGTATAGTTACTATTCTCAGGCGGAGGCACAGCGGTTCGGTGCGGCAGTAAGTGGTTTGCTGAAATCGATTACCAATCCAGAGGGCCATGTTACCGTTTACACCTATGATAAACATGGGAATACAGATACAATGACGGATCCTGAAGGAGGCATCACACGCAAAAGCTATTCGCCGCTTGGATGGTTGACATCGATCATGACGCCAGAAGGTTATCGGACGGACTATACGTACGATAAGAATGGACGTTTGCTGCGTACGATAGAAGACGGGGGTGAGACGACGCGTCTGGTGTATGACGCGCAAGGACTCGTGACCCAGAACATCAAGCCAAATCAATATAAAGCAGCAGATGATCAATTGAACGCATCGGGAACGGCATATACAAACGTCCAGGCAGGCGCTCGCAACGTTTACAACCCTAACGGTACGTTAAAAAGTAAAATAGATGAGGGCGGCTATACGTATTCGTTCGAATACGATATTTACGGAAACCAAACAAAAGAGAAGCGTCCAAACGGATCAGAGTATTTGTACCAGTATGATGTGATGAACCGTCTGATACGGGTTTCTTTCAAAGAAAACGAAGCTGCAGCACCGGTGTTGCTGCAATCTAACAGTTATGTAATACTGACTGGCGGCTTTGAACGGAGAACAGAAACCCGTTACTTAAATGAGACGGAACAGGCTGTGACAAATAGACTGTTTGACACAAGAGGCCGGGAAGTGGAGATTCAGCGTCCTGATGGCACAACGGAGGCTATTGCTTACTTAGCTAATGGTAATATTAGCGCAACCACCGATGCTCGCGGCAACATGACGTATTATAGTTACGATGGCATGAACCGTCTTGTCGATCAATGGTCTCCGCTTGATCACGGCAAATATCGGTATATCGGCTACCACTATGATCGCAATGGCCAATTGCTGGAGGAACGTAAAGGTAAGGATCTAGTATCACTTTACAGCAAGCCGGTAAAAGATCGTATGATAACGACGAGTTATGTATACGATGGCAGTGGAAGAGTGACACGTGTCATTCAGTCTTCAGGCAGTTTGACGAAACAAAAGTATGATCTCGACGGTCGATTAGTCCGAAAAGAAGTATATATGTCCGAGAAAGAAGCAATTGCTACGCAATATTCCTATAATCACAGGGGACAGGTCATAGCTGAGAAGAATGAAGTACGTAGTGGGGACGTGGGCGGCATTGCGTTTGCTAAAAATGACACCATGGCACTAGTGACCAAAACTAGCTATGATGCGAACGGGAACATCGTTTCTGTCACCACACCTGATGGTAACGAAACGACTTATAGTTATGACGCATTGAATCAGCCCACATCTGTACGCAGATCGATCGTGAACGAATACAACAAGCCATCTGTAGCCGTCACCCAAACCGTGTACAACTGGGCAGGCAAACCACTGAAAGTCATCGATGCATTGGGACGTACGACAACTTATACGTATAATGCCGCCGGTTCACTAGAAATGACCAGCTATCCCGACGGCGGGAAGCAACTGCAAGTGTACGACCGAGCACAGCGACGGATTGCTATTATTTCCCCGCAATCCTATAATGCTAACTTACGGTGGAATGAAATGGGACGAACAGAATACGTATACGACCGTATGAATCGTCTCAAGTTGACAACTGAGGTGTTCCAGGAGAAGGTTTATCGACCTGATATGCAGCAGTGGACCACGAAGTGGAGGGAATTGCCGACAGCAGCTTTGGCCTATGACGAGAATGGCAATACGATTAAGACATTAGATGGGGAAGGCTATGCACTCGGAACGGGTAAGACGGTGGACGAGCGGATCGCAACCGGTTACGGCACACGGTCAACCTACAATGCAGCCAACCTCATCGCATCCACGACAGATCCTTCTGCAGCTGAGAAGGGTGTGAAGGCTGGTATTACGTATACTTACGACGGGCTAGGACGTGAAATCACCGAGACGGATGCAGCGGGTACGGTATATGTCACCTATTATGACGATGCTGGCCGCGTCACAGCTACTGCTGTTCGTAAAACGGCCACTTCGCCAGAGCAACAGTTAAGCTCAAACCGATATGATTTAGCAGGTCATTTGCTATCGGAAACAGATGCGAATGGCAATACGATAACCTACACCTATAATACCTTTGGCCAAGTACGTACGATGCATTTTCCAGGGGATCAATCGATCCCAGCGCAAACCATCACTCGCCAGTATGACGTCATGGGGCGCGTAGCAAAGGAATGGGATGAGCTTGGTGCCGTACAGCTATGGGTATACGATCCGGATGGCCGTGTGATCCGCCAGACGGAGCAGAACAGTAGTGGCACGGAAGCGATTATGGTTAAATCTGGATATGACATGCTTGGCAACCTACGCTTCGAGACGGATGCGAATGGGATAACGACCGAATTTAGCTACGATGCCATGAACCGCGTAAAGAAAAAGATTCAACGTGTGTCGGGTGTCAATACTGAACCGGCAGAAAGGCAAACCTTATATCAGTATGACTATAATGGCAACCTAGTGTCTGAAACAAACTGGTTAAATCAGGAGAACACCTATATCTATGATGGTTTGAACCGGCTTATTGAGACGCGAGATGCAAACGGGGTCATCACAGAGCGGTTGGAATATAACGCGAACCATGCACAAGTCCGGTCCTGGGATGCTTTAAATCGTCTGACACAATTCCGCTATGATCGAAACCAACGCGAGATCGTGCGAATAGATCCCAAAAATAACCGGACAGAGAATAGTTTTAACGCATTGGGACTGCTTGAGGTACACCAAGATGGTCGAGGAAACGAAACGTTTTATACGTATGATTTCCTACGTAGACTGACAGGAGTCACGAATGCACTCGGAGAAACAACTCGTTATACGTATGATCTTGTCGGTAATCAGTTAACACAGACCGACGGTCGCGGATTAACGCATACGTTTACCTACAATGCGGCTAATAAACTGTCTCTGCGGATGGATCCGCCTGCCGAGTTGAATGAACCAGTTGCGGGTACCAACCATGCTGGTAAGACGGAAAGCTACAGATATGACGCTGATGGTAACTTACAATACAAGATCGATCGAAATGGACATCAAACCACGTATCAGTACGATATTCATGGAAGACTTCAAACCGAAACGGTTGAAGGAGCGGGAATCGTTGAACTTGCGCTGAACCAGCGGCAAGTCACCTATACGTATGACAAAAATGGCAATCAACTTAAGATGACCGACAGTACTGGAACAACAAGCCGCACTTATGACGAATTCAACCGGGTGATCACAAAAACGGTACCGAAACTCGGCACGACTATATTCCAATACGATCGGATAGAGGGTTTGCCTGCTGGGTATTCAGCGGAAAAAACGGTCGATCCCAAAAATAATGAAACGATTAAGGTGTTTGATAAAACCAATCGTTTGGTCGAAGTACGGAGCGGACCGCAGGATACAGCAGTTTATACGTACTATGAAGACGGAAGTCTAAAGACAGTAGAGTTTGCTAACGGCATCAAGGAAGAATACACGTATACAGCTAATAATCAATTATCGACATTAAAAAATTGGAAAGGTACGTCATTGCTCGATTCGTACGCGTATACCTATGATGCTGCGGGCAACCAATTGACGAAGACGGAGATGGAAGGTGGCGTATCGCGTGGTACAACAACCTATGCATACGATGCACTGAACCGACTATCTCGTGTGAATGAACCAAGCGGCCGAGTGACCAGCTACATTTATGACGCATCAGGCAACCGCATACAAGAAAAGGTAACACAAGGTTCTCAAACGACGGTATCACTATACACGTATAATGAACAAAACCGTTTGATGACAGTGACGGAAGTACAAACGAACGGCGAGAAGCAGACGGATCAATATAGTTATGACCGTAATGGTAATTTGATCTACAAAGAACGAATAGTAACCAAATTGTTTGACCCTTTTCAGCCAGTAGAGCCAAGCTTTGGCATGTTTATAGTTGGACAGGAAAATGAGAATTCACAAATTGCGAATCTCGTGTCTGGTACCCAGCAATATGTTTATGACGGGTGGAATCAGTTAATTGCCATTAACTCAGGCAGCGGAAACACGACTTACGCATACAACGGGGAAGGACTCCGTACCCAAAAAACAGTACGTGGCGAGACGACCCTCTATTTGTACGAATATGATAAAGTAGTATTGGAGACTGATGGCAAAGGTCAGACTAAGGCACGAAACCTTTATGGCATTAACTTATTGATGCGGCAAGTTGGAAATGAGAAGTACAATTACTTGTACAACGGACATAGCGATGTAACGTCACTGATAGATACCGCTGGTGTAGTTCAGGCATCGTACCGATATGACGCTTTTGGTGTGATCATAGATTCAATCGGTACAGTAAACAATCCAATACGGTATGCGGGATATCAGTTCGACGAAGAGAGCGAACTATACTACCTAAACGCTCGTTATTATGATCCAAAGATCGCCCGTTTCCTCAGCGAAGATACCTACCGCGGGAATGCAACAGATCCACTGTCTCTGAACTTGTACACGTATGTACACAACGAACCGATCATGTATTGGGATCCGACAGGGCATTGGGAGGAAGGTGATCAGAAGCTAAATAAAGAAGCACAAGCCAAAATTATTGCGCTTACGAATGCCTACTACAAAGCACAAACCAGTGCGGAGAAAAAAGCCATTCAAGCACAGGCAGAGGCTATCCGGGGTGTAAAAGAAAATTATCAAGCTGTTGTTACACCTTTGAATTCCTATTCCGAAACCATCAATGCCGTGCTTAATAAAGCAGCGGAGACTCGTGGCTATATGACAGCTTCGGAATGGAATTCCGCCGTAAAGAGTGCGGGAATAACAGTAAAGACGGATCCACTAAATTATCCTGTGGGCAACACCACTGTAAAATCGACCACGACGACAACTACTATAGGCAGAGTGAATTTGGAAGTTAAATCAGCTGCAATCACAATGGTTAAGAACACGAATCTTATCACGGGAACTGCTGCTATAAACCTGTCGTATAATGTGAGCAAGAACGAAGCGAGATTCGTGTCCTCCGTTGCACACAAAAGTGTATCACTAGAGCAAATATTAGTGACCTACGAAACGTTACGAATTAATAAAGGTGATATTAGCGAGGATGAACTCAAAGCCATTGGAATAAAGGTAAACAAGGATTTATGGTTAATTGGCGGCGGCACGATAAGTGGTGTAAAATCGGCGTATGCATTTAGTGAAAAAGGATTGACGACGGCCGAAGCCGAGCTCCTGTATCAACAGAATCGTAGGAATATCGAAATGGCATATGGAGCGGCTTTTGCTTTAAATGGCGTCCTCAGAATCAACTCTAAGCGGACGACGGAACCCGTTAAGGTAGTTGCGAATAAAGGAGGATGCAACTGCTTTACCGCTGGCACGAAGGTTCTTACAGACGAAGGGGAGAAACCTATCGAGGAAATCGAGGTAGGAGACAAGGTTCTCGCTAAAGATGAGTTTAACCCTGACGGAGAATTAGCCTACAAGGAAGTCACCGCTTTATATCGTAACCAACGTGATGATATTATTAAGTTGCATGTTGGGGAGCAAGTCATCGAGACAACAGATAACCATCCGTTTTGGATTGAAGGCAAAGGTTGGGTCTTCGCTGATGAACTTCAAGTTGGGGACATGCTTCAAAGGCCTGACGGAAGTAACCTGACGATTGATAAGGTTGAGTTCGTTAAACTTGATGAGCCAGTTACGGTTTACAATTTTACGGTTGCAGACTTCCATACGTATTATGTGACGGATATTGGGATTTGGGTGCATAATACGAATTGTAAAGGAGCAGGTTTAACCGGAGGAGGGAATTGGAAGTATAATGCAGATAAAGATTTGGATCTACGAGGAACTGGAAAAACATATAAAGATGCTCTTGATGAAGCCTTCAAGCGAACGGGTGTACCTAAAGATCAGTTTAACGTGACAAAGTGGGGGAAAGATAAAAATGGAAAGAGTGTCCCTGTAGAATGGTCAGGTCCGAACGGTGCAAATGTGAATATGGATATACCTCAGTGGAATAACGTTAAATCAGATGGAACTTTGGGTGAAGGACCTCACCAGCCACATATCGGGTATCAATCACCGGGAAAAGGTACAAATAGAACAAGGGGACATATATTTGTAGACGATGTTCCTGCAACGAGGTGACGTATATGAACAAACCAAATAAACAAGAGCTAATTCAAGTAAGTACCGAGTTAGGTATAGAAATAGAAATTTTGGATGACAATTCTTCAAAAGATTATATTAAGAGAGTAATTAACAAGTTTAAACCTTTCAAGATCGTAGGTCACTTAGCTATTGGAGCAAATTCTAAAACTATTTCGTTAGAGAAATATGAATATTCGTATTCAAAGTATTTAAATAGTGAACCTGCATTATTATTTTTTGATCAAGAAGGTCTTGATAGGAATACTGTAATAGTAGTCAAAGATGCTAAATTAGTTGGGTATTTAATGGAGAATTCATATGGAATGGAGTATTTTTTAAGTAACGGAAATTTGGATTATCTTATTGCAGTTAATTGGTATGCGATAGAAATTTCAGAATCTGTAATACCTCTCTTTACTAATCTTGATTTTAGTTAAATGACTACAATGCATTAGATTTGCTAGAACTACTTGAAGACCTTGGGGACGGCAATCCTCAAGGTCTTTTTTAACCTTACCCAGAGTTACCACGCGTCTTCTGTTATAGATATCGAGAGAATCTTCATCCAAAGCTTCTAAGTAATCTTTAAGCTCATGGGCAGGCTGGTTGTATAGAAATTTAGTAGTTAATTGCAGGCTTAAGTTAGAAAGTTAGATATCCCTCATTACACTTTTTTATAACTTCCCTCCAATCATGCAATTAAAGACAGACAAGAGTTTACGCGACATTATAGTGTTAGCATATCTTATGGGGAATGGCGTTAGCCGAAGCTGAGGACGATCAATCGTATCGAAAGTGCATTAGGAGTGTCGATTCTTGCCTTGGAGCGGATCGCGGAACCCGTTACGGTTAACTCCACACGTGCTGAAGCAAATAAGGGTATGGGTTTAAGGTCGACCCTGCAATGCAACCAGCTGATAAATCCGCAGGTGTATTGAAGAATAGTAGTTATATTAAGAATCCGACAGCAAAAAACACAAATGATTTAATTACCGATTCAGGTTAAATCGATAGTAAGCAAATGTCAGGACAATATATGTACGTAGTAGATAACAATGGAAGTGTAATTATTGGTACTAGAGCAGGACAAAAAATGTCTCATCCTACTCTCATTGGCGGCGAAGACCCACAGGTCAAAGCTACTGGAATTGTAGAGATTAAGGGTGGGCAGATCTACAAGGTAGATAAGTGGTCATTACAAACCAAGTGCTGATTCTCTCCAAGCTGCAGAAGAAGCGTTTGGCAAACTACCATCGTCTGCTTTCAGTTCTTCATTCCAAGGCTATGTACCATATAATAAATAATTGATTAAGGAGGTGCTCCTTCATGTTAGTTGGCGCATGGGGAATTTACAACTGGTTTGAAGAAGATGGAGAAGAATTAATTCAAAAACTGAGTCGAGAAGCCTTTCGGAATTTGAAACCAGTTGGCAAGTTATTTCAATGTGTTGGGATAGATGGAGAATATATTGAGATTCTGTATAATAAACAGAAATTTAAAGTGAAGCCTGAGTTATTTATACAAACTCCTAATCCGACATATAAATTTGGTGATAATGTACGACTTAAAAGTAAAGAGATAATTGGAATTATTTGCGACATAAATTGGCACAGTAAAGAGGCAAGGGAAATGTATTTTATTGAAGTGAACGGAAAAAAAAAATCTACTCGCTATTTTAGTGAAGAACTACTTATTGTGGAGGGTGCTTAGAACTGGACTTATCAAAATTAAGCAAGGAAATTTCGTATGCATTAAGACATGCACCTTGGGAATATGAGCTTGAACTAGACAATGAAGGATGGGTGGAGATTCATCAACTGTTAACCGGATTGCATTTAAATAAACATTGGGAATCAGTTAACGAGACTGATTTAGTTCATATGATTGAGGTGGCTGATAAAAAGCAACATGAGATTTTGAATGGTAGAATTAGAGCCATTTATGGCCATTTTACACCTCAAAGAATATTGAATACTGCAGCTACTCCACCAATCTTGTATCATGGGACAGCAAGACAGTTAGTTGAAAAGATTTTTATTGATGGGCTTCAACCGATGGCGAGGCAGTATGTTCATTTGTCAGTGGATACTAATACCGCCAATGTAGTAGGAAAACGTAAGGATTCGACCCCTGTACTGCTAAAGATTCAAGCTGAGGTTGCTTTGAATGAAGGAGTTAGATTGTTGTCAGAAGAAAATAAAGTACTAGACTGAAAGTTGTAGACTTAGAAAATAAAGTATTAGACTTGCAACTGGTGCCCGTTGGTTAAGCTAACGGGCAGAATTGAATTGTATCGCTGGATCAGAAAGTTATTGAAATATACTGGAATCAATTGTTATTATGAAAGTAATTTAGAGCTTATATGTGACTGGCGAAGCATGGGGATCCATGAGGAGGCATATAAGTAGTTGGAGCCGTACGCCTGGGCAGAGGTAAGGGGAATTTCCCCTTACCTCTTTATGTTTATTCGAGAGGAGCAACAGCAATTGAAAACAGTTCAACACGATTTATTTGAAAACCCATATCCAGGAAGAACGCTTATCATAGGACTAACACCTTCTGGATCGCATTATGTACAGGTGTATTGGATTATGGGGAGAAGCAAGAATAGCCGCAACCGCGTATTTGAAAGGGAAGGATTTAATGTAAGAAACAAAGCATTTGATCCTGCTCTGTTGGAAGACCCCTCACTCATTATTTATTATCCTATCAGACATTGGAATAACGTGCACATTGTCTCGAATGGTGATCAAACTGAAACTATTTATGATGGGATAATGCATAACAGAATCTTAGAAGAATCTTTAAAGCTTCGAGAATTTGAGCCCGATGCTCCACACTTTACTCCGAGAATTTCAGGCGTAATTAACACAGATCTTAAGAGGTACAGTTTGTCGATTATCAAAACACACGACAACGACCCATCAGTCTGCTTACGTAATATGTATCACTATAGCGGATTTAAGAACGGCATTGGTCATTGCATTCACACGTATAAATCGGAACTGAATGGTGTACTTAAACCATTTGAAGGTGATCCTTTTGAAGTGCCACTATTCGATTCAATAAATGAAATAGCAGACTATTACTGGGAACGTATCAATGCAGAAAACAAAATAGCTTTGTTGGTAAAGTTTATTAGTACACAAAATCAAGAAATAAACTTTCAAATTCGAAATAAGTATTCAACTAAAGGGACACGCTAGTGCAGGGCTAAATTCTTTCGTGAAATAGATTAAACCTTCCTCAACGAAGCGAAGCTAATATTAATACTTTGCGAGGAGGGGTTCGTCGTGAGATTGATGGATTTATGGTTTTTTTACGAGGCAGATAAGAGAATACTTGGATTTAGTCCGCATACTTTAAAGGCATACTCCCTACAGTTGAAGGTGATGGTCCGAGAAATCGGTAACCTTGAAATCGAAGAAGTTACTTTAACTTTATTGAAGGAGTATCTAGCGAAGCAGTCAGAAAGATTAAAACCAAGCAGCTTAGGACATCGCATACGGTTCATAAGATCACTTTTTCGGTTTGCGTTTGAAGAAGGGCACATCGATAAAAATCCGACTTTAAAACTAAAAGAGCCAAAGATGGATAAACGTATCCCCAAATTTTTAATCGAAGAGGATGTTATTCATCTGAAAATTACTTGCGATTCACCGCGCGAACATGCACTTCTGGAGTTTTTGTATTGTACGGGTTGTCGCGTTGGCGAGGTCTATAGATTAAACATAGAGGACATTAATTGGGAAAACTGCTCTGCAATCGTAAATGGAAAAGGTTCTAAGCAAAGAGAAGTTTATTTTACAACTGAGTGTAAGGTGTGGTTAAAGAGGTATCGTGAGAGTCGGAAAGATTTCTGTAATGCTCTATTTGTAACCGAATCCCATCCTGTTCGGCGAATGTCGATTCCTACAATACGTCACACCATAAAAAAGCTTGCAACCCGTGGGGAGGTTGCCGTAAATGTATATCCTCATCGGTTCCGACATACATATGCTTGTCACTTGCTTGATAATGGTGCACCATTGGATTTCATCCAGGGGATGTTAGGACACGAAAAAGCATCCACCACACAGATTTATGCCCAGTTACGTGGTGAAAGGCGAAAGGAACTGTACAGGAGATATTTTTAGGAGCCAAAAAGGCTCCCTTTTTGTATTAATTACTGGAAATATTAGGTGTAACTGTTTAAACAATTGTTGAAGTAAAGGGCAGTTTAGTTCTAAGCTGACGGTTGCTGATTTATTCCTTTCCCGACAAAGAAAAACCCAATGCAATTGCATTGGGTTTAAACATTGGTGCAACCGCGTTTGCAAAGTAACCGAGGTCCATGTAGCTCAACAAACTTAAGTAAACCAACAGAGCTTAGAGGGCGACTAGCTCTGCGAGCTTGGCCGCAACGTCTGCCATTGGCTCTTCTGCAGTGCTCAGGCCGCTTCGCGATCCGAGCAAGGGACTGACTTCGCGGAGAGCTTCATACGTTGTCTCGTGCACAATCGGAATGAGCCGATCACCCGCGAGGAGTGCCGAAAGTTCTTTGTCGGCGATGCCCTCTGATGGGAGGCGGCGTAGCATTGCAGGTGTCACCAGCACAATCCCAACTCGCGATTTCGCCAAGCCTTTGTCGATGGCGCGAAGCAACGGCACACCGAGGCCAACGTCTTTCTCACTGAACCAGACTTTAACACCATGTGACTCGAGTAGATCGTGAAGTTCCTTGGCGGCTCCCTTCCGGTCGTCCCACGCATGGCAAAGGAAGACGTCCCGAAGGTCAGGCTGATTTGCCAGGTTTTCGACGCTGTTGCGGACTGGTGTGAGTGCCCGAACTTCTTCAGCCGTGTACAATATGGCCGAACCTGCTCCTGACCAGCGCGGTTTTGAACTGCGGACGGAACCGCTAACGCTGCTTCGGCTGCCCCCAATTGTCGGGGACGAGGAGTAAGATGAGGGCGAATAGGACCTGTAGCCGCCACCACTTCGGCCATAACGCCCTCTGCACGCTGGACAGTTTTCTGCGGCACTCGCTGAGCTATGTCCCCTTACTGGAGCTGTGCATCTAGACATGTTTCTACCTCCCTAATTGAGTGAATAGTTCTGACAAATTATAACACGATTCTCCAATATAATACAGATACAGATGATTACTGGCCTAACAAGAAAAGGACTAATACGAGAACGCATGTGAAAGCCAAAAAGGCATTGATAGTGGGATCGGGTCTTTACGCTAACTGGGAACGATACTTCAATTATATAGCCTGCCGGCTTAATCCGGCAGGCTGTTCAACGGGCAGGATAGTTGAAGATCAAGCGCGGGGAACCTTATCACAAGTAGTGGTAAAGCGTAAGGTAGAATTATCGGTGAGTTTGAAGAGTAATTAACAAAGATACGACTGGAGCGCAGTACACTAAATCCGGTCGTATCTTTGTTAACAATTATTGAACTGGCAGTTTAGCACAACAAAAGGATTATTGGGAAAGTAAAACATGATATACTTGATCAGTTACCATATGGTGGAGGAGGTCAAAAAGCTGTGTTTGATGAAAAAGAGAATAAGCTCTATGCAAAGTCTACATTATAAACAACGGCGGTTGTTTGTATAGAGCTATTAAATTAAGACCGCTCAAGTCCTTAATTGGTAAATCAGTTTATAATTAGGCTTTGCTACCTTAACATTAAAAACTTTAAGGAGCAGAGTGATCATGAATTATGTTAGCGCTGATGTGTTACCAGAGGAGTTGCTAAAGGAAGTACAGAAATATATAAATGGTGTCATGGTTTATGTTCCTAAACCTGAAGGGGTACGAAAGGGATGGGGAGAGAAATCTGGCAGCAGAAAATATTTGAATCAAAGAAACGATGATATTCGCCAAGGGTTCGCTCAAGGTGCTACTGTTTATCAGCTTTCGGAACATTATCATCTTTCCTACGATAGTATTAAAAGAATTGTTTATTCGAAAGTTAAATAGAGTATTGCTTGCCTAAGAAAAGTCACATTAGATTTATTTCTAATGTGACTTTTTGTGTACAGATTAATTCCTAACTGTTTGTTACATATAATCAAGCGGTTTGGATTGATAGAATATACAAGAAACGACGAACAAGGATGTGAATAAATGACTGCATATATAAAACCTACAATAAAGATTTCCGAAGTAAAAGTTGTATTGAATAAGCATTATAATTCGGATGTGACAGGGATAACACCAATAAATGGTGGAAACTTGAGCACTGTATTCTCCTTCACGCTTTATGATAAAGAATTCGTAATCAAATTTAGCGATATAGCAGGAGTTTATGAAACGGAGAAATTTATCTCAACTCTCTTATCTTCTCAGGGGATTCCGTTCCCTCTTTGTATCGGGCTAGGGAACTTTGAATCATTGAACTATTTGATTTCAGAAAAGATAAGTGGACACAGTTTGAACAGCTGCTCTTATGAAGAACAACACAGAATGCTTCCGGAAGTCATTCAGATTCTTACACGAATGAATCATGTGTCATTAGGAACCACAAAAGGTTATGGACTGATACAATCGAGTGGTAACGGTACTTATAGTTCTTGGAAGGAACATATTATTGCTTCCTATACGGAGGAACAGGCGGGCGGTTTTTGGCAAGGATGGTACAGTTTATTCAAAACATCCTGCTTAGAAAAAGATGTCTTCGACGAATGTTATAATCGGTTATTAGCTTACTCTACCTACAATGAGCCACATCGTTATTTTATTCATGGGGATTTCCATCAGTATAATATTTTAACTAATGGACAAAAATTAACTGGCGTTGTTGATAGCAACGGTAAATATGGAGATTTTTTTATCGATCTAGCAACGTTGGACTGGCACTTAAAAACACACTTAAAGCTCGATGCGGTCCAGAGATACCAAAATTATCAGCAAGAAATGGGCATTACTATACCAAATTTTACGGAAAGATTAATTGGGGCTAAATATTATAATGGATTAATAGGATTACGCTTTTATGCAAAGATGGGATGGAATGATTCTTATTTTGAGCTACGAGATGACCTTTTAAGTTTAATATAATCGCAAGATAGTTACTTCAGGGGGAGAGTTGAAAAATGTCGGAAATAACATTGAAAGCTGCGATGGAATATTCTTTAAATGGTGATATAGAAACATGGATTCATCTATTTCTGAATGGTGAAGGAGATAATGTTGCTTTATCAGAAGGTTTAAAAATGCAAAAAAGATATTATCTAGGTCCTTTGGAAGTCAACATTAATCGTCTCAGCAGAGTGGTTGGACCTGAACTGCATATGGAGTATGTTGAGAATGAAGATTGGTGGAACCACAATATTAATCAAATTTGTGAACGTATAGAGGATGGGTGGGATATGCCGCCGTTAATTGCTGAAAATAGAAATGGCATTCTAAGTATTAGAGACGGCAATCATCGATTGGGTGCGTTAGAAAAATTAAAGAAGGAAAAATGTTTTGTTATAGTATGGGATGACACTAGTCTAGAGAATATTTCAAGAACCTTATCAAATTGATGTTAAGCAGTAAAGATAAACGCATTCTATGGCTTAACAAATAGTTAATTAATAAATTATTAAACTAAATGAACACATTAACTTAATTACATATAACGAGGCTGCCGACAATTGAATCCGGCAGTCTTTGCTACGCTAATGGGCAGATTTGGCTAACGGAGAGATTAAACTAACGGAGAACGATAGTAGAATGAACCACATTAATGAGCAGGCGCTGTGAAGCCTGCTCATTTTGTTAAACTATACCAGCTAATAGCTTGTCAAGATTCCCAGAAACAAAGACCTAAATCATGTGGTATAGTTAAAATAAGCATGCCAAATAACCCTCCAATTCAATCTATATATTGGAAGGTTATGCCAATATAATTCCGTTAAGCCTGACGGAATGCTTTTTTACTTTTCAGGATGGCGTGGATCCAATGAACAAGCTTATTTGCACATGCGACCAGAGCTACTTTATGTGGCTTTCCTTCGGCTCTCTTGCGATCGTAAAACTCTTTGATTCGCATATTGCGAGAACGGATAAGTCCGCACTGGACAGCCATAACCAGCGCATATCGAAGCTGCCGAGAACCACGTTTGGTGATGCGATTTCGGGTTGCCGTAAATTTACCTGAAGCGAACACACTCGGATCGATGCCTGCAAAGGCGACCAGTTTTTTTGGATGATCAAATCGGTCGATTTCTCCAACTTCCGATAAAATTGTTGCCGCAATTTTATGGCCAATACCGGGAATCGACTGGATTAAATCATACTCTTCAATTTCTTCAGCCAGGGCATTTATGTTCTGTTCCAACTCAGCAAGATGCTCCTGGTACTGAAGAATGAGAGTTATAAGAACTTTTAAATTTATTAAGTGGCTAGCGTATATGGTTTGCTCGAAAGGATTTTGTATTGCCGCAATAAGTAGCCGCTTTACTCGCTCGTTAATCCAATCCTCTGAACGGCCTCGTTTCGTTGAAAGCATATCTTTGATTTTCGTTTTAAGCATTAATTCGTCCGTTTGCAAAACCGAATATGAGGTTGGAAATTCACTTAGAAATCGTAGTGAAACGCCTGAATACATAGCTCCGAAGACACCTTTGTAAGCAGGGAAAACCTGATCTAGAACAGCTTGGAATTGCAATTTAGTCTGTACACACATCTTTGAAAGAGACTCATATTGTCTCGTTAGATAGCGAAGATTGAGCAGCTGCACACCTCTTTTCTTAAAAGGTTCAAACTCTTCTTTGTAGAACAACTCTCCCAAAAGATAAGCATCAGCAGCATCCGTTTTCACTTTACGAAGGTTTGACTTTCTAAGCCGATTTGAGATGAGCGGATTAATGACAATATATAGATAGTGATGCTCTTCTAAGAACTGAACAACAGGGCTTTGATAATGCCCAGTGGCTTCTAAAATAAGCAAAGGACGTTGTCTGGATGCATGCTCGACTTCTTGAATGACTTGAAGCAGTTTCTCCAGTCCATCTCGAGTATGAGCGAAATGAAACGTCCCCTTATATGGTTTTCCACGCTCTAAAAAGGCTTGTCCATGACTTTCTTCTTTAGAAATATCTAGACCGATAACTGGATTCATTAGATCTCTCCCTATACGAGTAGATTCACCGGCAGCCCCTAAGGGTTCTTGTCGCTCCATAGCATCGCTTGTTATACGGGATCTCGTGTCCCAACCAGCCTCAATCATGGTCATGACAAGTAGGGGTGAACATTATAGCGCTCGGGATCAAGTCCCACGGGCAGGTACGTTCGACCAGGCTACCTTAATCCTCTATGCAAATGAAAAAAGGATCAACCAGAAAGAACTGGTTGATCTCATAATACGAACGGGCAGTTTAACGCAACTTTCCGGTCTCTGGAATCGTAATAATAATTGTAATTGTATGGTTTTATCAACCATACAATTACAATTATTAAGGAGTGAGAAAATGCGGGTTTACATGCGAACAATCTCCGTTTCGGACAATGTAATATCTGTCGTTAGGATCGCTAATCATTCACTTTTTTTATTTCGATATTAAATAACTTAGCGGGTAATCCAGCGAGAAATAAGAGAAATAAAACTTTGGCTTATACCTATGCATGGGCACCTGCAAAATATTATAGACCAAAATCAAATCCGAATTCGAACTCACTTCCATATGGATTTTTCACCCCAATACAGTGACTTACTAATTCAATATTGAGGACTAAGGGGAGTTTATTTTCTTTAGTCCTGGTTTGCAGTTTTTTCTGCTTTTGTGGATATGGAGAACTGGAGGTTTAACATGATGAGAAAATTAACTCTATTAGTAACTTTTTTACTCTTGTTCTTAAATGCCTGCGACAATAATCAAGCACCTAAAAATGTTATATCAATCTTATCAGAACAACCAGAAATACCTTCAACTAAACCAACAGCAAGTGCTCCTCCAACGGAAACGAATAAGCCAACGCTGCTGCCATTAACTGAACAAGAGATCTATGATGTTGAATTATTGAGGTTGAGTTGGACGAGGGAACAAATGAATGAGCTTGGACTTGAAAAAATAATAAATGAGGGAACTGCTGAAACAATATATTCCAATGAAGATGCTTCGTATAGTTTTTTTGATTTTTATTCTTCGTTAACTACACCAGCTTTTGTTAGTGTATATGGGGATATTGCTGGTCCACGAAACATTAGAGTAGGAGACAGTTTTGAAGATGTATTAAATCGGTTTCCAGTGGAACAAGATTGGAAAATTAGTGATTCTGGTCTTTTTTACGGACAGTTTGATTACGCTGCTGAATTGAAATTTAGCAAACTGACTGGTAGAGTCGCTGATAGTGATTATGCAGACGTTGAAAATGGTAAGAAGATAGTTTTATGCACAGAAGAAGTTCTACCAGCGTTGACTATACATTTCGCAAATGATGTTGTGACACACTTTACTATTATAACCGTAGCAGATTGAAGAGTAAGCGTTATGTATACTTCTTCACACTAAAATAGCCTTTCGGCGTTCGTCGAGCAGATAGGACAAAGGGTTCCCACGAACCATGTGGAGATGCAGGGGGACGCGCGCGGAACACATCGACAATGGCAAAATAGTAAGTATAAATGCTTAAGGTAACACTTCAGGTCCAGTTCTACTTATTAAACCAACTGTTGGCTTTATTGATTGAAGTCAGTGACAATAACAGACAGACATGTCGGAGGACAACAACATATATCCTTTTCCGATTTAGGACAAGAACTTGTATCCTTCTCCATAACTGATTTTCATTTTCAATTGAAACAGTATCTGGGCAGCTCATTATTTACTATCAATTAAGCTAACGGGCAGGATAGTTTCAACCTGTGGTATCATGGCAATAGGATTATTAGGTACATCGAATGGGAATGGAGACTTATGGGATGAGAATGTATACAGACCCTAAAGGCAAAGCTTATGAGCAGGTTATTGATTTGGCTATACGGAACTCGGAATGTTTTGTGCTTAGGGAGAAAATTCCGGCTAATACGGTACGAGGCCAATACACAAGGGTATTGAAAGCGTTGGAGCCTTACTTGTTGAAAACAATTATTATCCAAAGCGATAATATGGATGAAGTTATGCAAATAAGAAATACCTATCGCAGTAATGTCTTTTATACCGCTGGAACCTACTATTTCTATAGATGCTGCGAAGAAAGCGGGAACCTACTGAAGCAAATGGCAAACCGCCTGTCGGATTGGATTTATCCTAGCCTGCCGGAAGACTTGTGTTTCTTGAAAGAAGGTGGCGGAGACTACCTTTACTCGGTTGCGCATGAACATATGTATGGTATAGAAGTAACTGAGGAAGAAGCAATCGAACTAATGGATCGAATTACAGGTATTTTTTTGGAATTGAAGGCTCACCGGGACCTGAATCGTCTGCTAGATGATGCCATTAAGCATAAAACCGACTGGCTGTATATAAGTGGACATGGGCTGACAGAGCTACCTGAGAGAATCCGGGACCTTACAGAGTTGCGTGAACTAGAAATTTTTGAACAGGATCTTTATCGTCTACCCGAAGGGCTGTTCGAGTTAAGCAAGCTTGAACGTTTGAAAATCCTGACGGCTGATTTGGAGAGTATTCCCTCGTCCATAGCCAGGCTGAAGAACCTGAGAGAGCTTCGTATCTATTGTGCGAGCTCGGATCGGCCCGGGTTTCAGCCCAAGCCGAAGGAAGAGATTAGCTTAAACCGCATCCCATCGGAGATTGGAGAACTGGAACAACTGGAGGTGCTGACGATTCTATATACCTCGATCCATGAACTACCGCTCGAGCTAGAGAAGCTGAAGCACCTGCAAAGCTTGCACTTAGGAATGTGTATGATCAATCGGAAGCCAGATTTCCTCTATGGTATGAAGCAGCTAAAATATATTAATGTGTCACAGGATTCGTTGTAGGAAACAATTGAAACAGAACTGTAGCTTAAATATCGGACAGATGCATTAACTAACGGATACGATAGTTGAATGAACCACATTAATGAGTGGGCGCTGTGAAGCCTGCTCATTTTGTTAAACTAACGGGCAGGAGTGCTCAATAGTTTCACGAATACTCTACTTACGGAGTTATTTACGAAACAATTAGGATGGTGAATCGAATTGAAAGAAAGAATAATATTATCTCCAGCTACTCTAGACGATGTAGAATTCATTGTTGGTATCAAAACTAGCACTTCCTTATGGCCATATGAAGATTTAATTTCATCCGATAAGGAGGCTGTTAGAAAGAATGTCGTAGAAAAAATAAATAGTGATTGGTATAAACAATACATAATAAAGCTTGATGATCCAGAAAAAACACCTATAGGAGACCTGCATATTCATTGGTATGTAAAAGAGCGTGAAAGTTGGGAAATTGGTTATTGTATCTTTCCGGAGTATCGAGAGCAAGGATACTGTGTAGAAGCTGCAAAAATAGCGTTGAAGTATGCTTTTGAAGATTGGAATGCGCATAAAGTAGTTGCTATGTGTAATGAATTCAACATCGCTTCATCCAAGGTGTTGGAAAAGATAGGAATGGTCAGAGAAGGGGTATTTAGAGAAGAACTACCCTGGCAAGGTAAATGGGTAAATCAATACTTTTACTGTATACTGGACAGTGATTATAAAGAAATGAAACTGTAATGGTGGGTGTGCCTGAGAAGTAATTTTTCACATTAGTTTGTATGAAGCTTCTTAGGTTCCGCTTTTCTTACAATAAAAAATATCATATTAAGCTAACGGGTACGATAGTAGAATGAACCACATTAATGAGCAGGCGCTGTGAAGCCTGCTCATTTTGTTAGACTAACGGGCAGTTTAGAGCAACTAAAATTAACTTTTACGTTTAGGGGGGAATATTTTGATTGAACTTCGGGAAAATGAGTTTCGCAACATCATAGATATATTACGACAACCGGATGGCATTCATAATGTATTTGTCTATTCTGTCATCGATGGTAAGCAGCAGGGCAAGATATTTGTGAATAATAGGAATATGCCAACGGCAGGCATAGTTTTAAACAAGGGTGGTTGTTACTATGTATTTGGCGATGCTTCTGACAACGCTTTTAATAACGATTTAGTTGAATTTTTGAGCAATCCATTAAACCACGCTAACTTCTTCGACTTGTACTTGTCATCGGATGAATGGCTGACACTTCTCAAGCATGAGCTGGAGGGGAACGTTGTCCAGCTAAATCGAAGTCATTATATGTTGGAAGAAGATATCTCCATAAAGTTTCGAGAAATTCAGATTCCTAAGGAATATCAGCTTAGTCCAATAGATGAAAATCTGTTTAATAAGTATCGCGACCAAATTGATAATTCGTATTCGCACTTATGGGGATCATCTGACAGTTACTTGAAAAACGCTTTTGGTTTTTGCCTTTTAAGGGATGATGATTTTGTAAGTGTGTGTAACACGTTTTACATTGGTGGCAAATACATAGCTCCAGATATTATAACGTTGAATGAATACCGGAATAGGGGATTAGCAAAGGTAGTATGTGCGCATTTTCTTAAAAAAAGCATTGAACTAGGATTAACACCATATTGGGATTGTGACGCCGGAAATGACGCATCAAATAGACTTGCACAAACATTAGGGTTTCGACATGTAAGCAATTTGCCGATTTTATGGTGGCACGAAGACAAAGTGGTTATCAAGAATTATCTCAAGAGACATCACTACGAATAGCACTAGGTAACGATAGTGCAAGAAAACTCATAACAAGCTAAGGCTGCTGCGTTAAATGGTAGCTTTGTCTCGCTAACTGGCAGTTAAAATAATTAAATGAAGGATATTTATGATTTAACAATGAAACGGTCTTTAAAAAGTGAGGATGAACATGAATATAGTTCTTGTAGGTATGTCTGGTGCTGGTAAAAGCACCTTAGGTGTGTTGCTTGCAAAAGCTTTAGGGATGGACTATGTGGATACGGATATTGTCATTGAACAACGTGAAGGTAAGTTATTACAAGAGATTATTGAAAATGATGGTATTGATAAATTTTTACGGATCGAAGAGAAAGCTGTGTTGGAACTACAATTAGAAAATTGCGTTATAGCTACAGGTGGAAGCGTTATATATTCAGAAAAAGCTATGAATGTTCTCAAACAGGGTAGTAAGGTCATTTATTTACATGTGCAGTATGAAGAGATTAAGAGGAGACTAATCAACGTAACAACCAGAGGCATTGTTATAAAGAAAGGCAATGATCTTAAGGATGTTTACGAGGAAAGAGTTCCTTTATACATTAAGTACAGTGATAAAACCCATGATTGCTCAAATAAAGATATAGAACAATGTGTAAATGAAATTATAGAGCTAATACAAAAAAGGACACAGTAGTCATTAAGCTAACGGGCACGATAGTTCAACAACGGGCAGCAGGCTAAGATCGGCTGCCTTTTCATTGAGCTAATGGGCAGTATAGCACAATGGAAGATTTACATAAAAGTATTATTTTGGTAAGTGAATAATAAGGGCTTTCGGATAGCTTGAACTGTTACCCGAAACGGTTACAATAAGGCACATGCCGAAATGTATTATCCTTGTGAGGGCAGGGGCATGAATGGGAGTGGAGGAACAACCACCGCTGGAAACGAAATAGTAATTTATCAAAGACTTTATGTTTCAGGAAAGATGAAACATTTAGTCCTTCACAAGCGTTGGTTTCTATATATTGACAAGAAAGGAGAACATTATGAAAAATATTGTAGTTCTACTATTGGCAGTTTTTATTCTTCTTACCATGAGCTGCAGTAAGAATGACACGACATCTGCTGGAGAATCTAGTTCTACTATAGAGAATGCTCCACAGAATCAAGAAAACGCAACAATAGATTATAATCCGGCAAAGGTTCTACACGACTCTGTATTTGATCTAGAATTTTTTGAGGATGACCGCATTTTCACCTGGCGTAACGCCAAGATCATCGATATCAAAATAGCCGATGAAACTTTTGATATAGATAAAGGTGTCGTAGCCGGGATGCAAATGGACTACGTTATCTATTTCGATTCCCCAGATGATAAAGTTAAACAAAGTGCCTTATACGTAAACAAGAAAGATACCCGGGTCTTTAAAATCGTGAATGATTCTACTGAACAGTTCAAACAGCTTATTACTCTCGAAGATTTAAAAGTCGGCCAAGAGGTTGAAATTCAATATTTCTTCCCTGTTACTCCTCTCTTTTTGGCAACTGAAATTATTGTCTACTAAAATTCACTAATAAGAAAAGAACAAACAGGAGTCGCGACATCTGTTGAAATAAATTAAGTCTTCATTAAGCTAACGGGTACGATAGTTGAACCATCCACAACCAGACCGCCGATTAATTAGGCGGTCTTCATACATATTATGAGATCTTAATGAGACAAAGCCTTCCCGAAAGTCTATGATGACATCGCAACGCTCCTCACTAACAATCCTGAATTACTAACTTTCCTGTCGTCAGATCCTCATTCACAAACGCAAAAATCGTCGGCGAGGCTCCCACCAGCAAGCAAAAAGGCTTGAAATTCGCATGCAATTGCAGCAGTAACCGCCAGTTACTGTCATCCGGCCAACCATCGCCTTGGAAAAAAAAGGGTACGCCCCCGATTTTATCGCCGTCAACTTCATCGCTATAGGCGTTCTGTTCCTCTTTAGTGAGCGAGATGTAGGAATTGGAAGCGAGAAATTCCGGGTCTTGGGCTTCTTGCAGCTGAGGGATGCCTTCATAAGATTCGCCATTGTCATCCCACAGCGTTGGTCCTTTAAACAATGGGGCCGTATCGATTAGAATCTCGCCTCCCGGCTGGAGAATGATCGCATTTTCACCGCCATCCGGGTCGATAATATCAGGATCAAAGAAGCCTTCTTCCATATTTTGCGCATGTGTAACAAAGAGATAGGCTATTTGAGGAACAGAAACGTTTGGAGCGGGGAATAGTTGCGGATTCAGCTCTATCTGGCCAATAAACATCATCGGGCGCTTGTCCCACCCGCTGCTAAGCGGCCATTGCGGTTCTGTTAGCCACACGGGCTGTCCTCCGAATTTCGTTATGGGAGTCTGGACCGGTTCACTGACGCGTGTAAAACTATCGATCTTGAATTTCTTCATAAATTAATCACATCCTTTGATTTTAACATCGTCCAGTATCGTATTTCCCCAAACAGGGAGCAAGCCAGACTCTCCCGTAAAGCGGCTTCCGGCTAACGAACCGTTATGAAAAAAAGCTCCATCAAAGCTGCATTCCTCAAACCGGCAATACAACAATAATGCGCCGCGAAAATTGGCATCGGAAAAACGGCAGCGTATGAACGATACATCGTTCGCTATCGTGTTACTTAAATTGCAGCCTGTAAAATCGCAATCGTTAAATTGCTTGCTGATCCTGGCGTTATTCAGCTTTGCTCCTCGGAAAGTACAGTGGCTGAATGTATGAGTCACATATCTGCTGTCCAGCTTGATCCCGCCAAAGCAACAATTTGTAAATGTTGAGGTGTTCAAGCTTGCAGAATAATCGAAACGTGCATAAGACAGATCGACGGCCTGTACTGTCAGGTATTGTATGGTCTCGCTCAGGGCAACTCCCCGATAATCCTCTAGTCCAGCATCAGTTTGTCCGTAGGGGGACGATGGAAAGACGCGGTCTTTTTTATGCAGATTATGTTTGCCTGAAACAGCGGCCAACAATCGATTCACTTCAGCGAGCTGGTCGTCATCCCATCTTGCAATGAGTGACTTTTTGTTCAACATAGACCCTCCTTGTTTTTTTCATTTGCATTCCATAAGTTAACCAGTCTAATGCCGTCAGGATGATAAAGATCTGCTTAGACGATTTGATCTAATAAATAACTCTTATGGCGATTATAAGTAATAACGATCTCTTTGCCAAAAAAGTTTCTTTTTATTAAAAAAGCTATAGTTACTGGAGGGGGAAATATTGGAGAAAGCTTATTTGTTTCAGGATTCAATAAGTATCATGTTTAGACAAAATGAAGCATATCTCTCAAGGATCGATATTATGACCCTTACCAGAAGTTGATTGGCACATGCCGCGTCATCGGCGAGCCAGATTGGGAGATGGCAATGTTAAGCTAACGGGCAGTTTAACGTGAAGACATCATGTGGAAATAAAGGGGAAATCAAGGCTGCTTTCGAATAATAAAGATAACTTAACTAAATTGAATGAAGGTGCCTCCAATGAATTCCTTAATTGAAGAATCAGTTATAAAACTCGCAGAGAAATTTCAGTTGCCAGAGCGTATTGTGAACATTGATGATCTACCTTGGGTGCCGTTCACTGATAATCACTCTTGCTGTTTCAAACCTTTACGTTTTGATTTAAACACAGGAACGTGGATTTACTTATTTAAGATTAAGAGTAATCAGATATTGGGAAGACACAGACACACTGGTGGATCAGTAATTGGCTATAATATTCACGGTAAATGGAGATATGAAGGTCGAGAATGGGTTGCTGCACCGGGAACCTTTATATTTGAGCCACCAGGCGATATCCATACGCTTATAACTGAAGACGAAGAAGTTGTAACTCTATTTATATTGGGGGGCTCACTTCAGTATTTTGATGAGAAAGATCAAATAATTGGGCAAGACGATGTTTATACCGTCCTGAATAAATATAGAGTTTATTGTGAATTACATGGGATTGAAGCTAGAGATGATCTGATTTATTAGGGTCTAGGTACATATTACCCATTAAGCTAACGGGGACGATAGCTCAATAAAATACACCACGAGGCTACCGCAGATGATCAGCAGCCTTGCTTAGCAATCGGGCAGGATAATTCCAATATGTGGTGTTATGAGTGTACTTGATTTCGTTTGTTATATCTTCAGAATTAAAAAAAGAGGAAGGAGATGATGCGACAGTTCCTTTTTTTAACGGCTAGTTATTTTTAGTTAACTTTACCCATTTAAGATTGTAATCGTATTCGAGCTGGAAGCCAAACGCTTCCGCAACGAATCGAATAGGCAACATCGTATATCCATCTCTAATGAATGGCTTAACATCCATCTCTCGCGTCTTGCCATTCTCGATTATGACATTGGAATCGATCGTAAGAACAATTTCCTTGTCCAGATGCTTCAGCGTCACTTGCCGCGTCTTGCTATTCCATGACCAATCGGCTCCTGTCCATTTTAGAAGAATAGAAGAACTATTGTAAGTATTTCGAAGAAGGCTGGTCCATCAGATAACACTGCATTCACGCATCGCAGCCTTACGGCTGCTTGGTCGCCGAGAAGCATTTCGGGGTAGATTATTCAGGCGACAACCCTGCGAACCTAACCGCGTCGCGGCCGCCCCCGTGAGGGCTTAAGGTTCTCGGGTTCGTGAATGCGGGAACGTTATCTGAAAGACCTGCAAAGAAAATGGAGGAAAGAAGCTATGAAAAGATTAATTTTCATCATCATATCATTTTTGATTTGTACCCTTTTAATTAGTTGTAATAAACAAAAACCTGATAAATATCCAGACCGTACTGAATTTACAATTCTCTCCAATATTTCAACATTATCAATCGAACTTGGTCAAGAATTAACAATCAGCACCATGTTTGAAAACAAATCGAAATTTGATTATGAGATAGAAAGAGGACCAGAATTAATATTAGTCCAATACAGAAAAATAGATGATCCTATTGGATTAATAGTTCAGGGTCCAGGCTACAATGATGTATTGAAATCAGGGCAGATCTATAAAAGTAATGAAGCAATAAAAATTGATGAAGCCGGCAGATATAAAATCAATATAGCAGCCTCTTTTAGTATAAAAATTAAACAAGAATATAGGAATTACATGATAAATGCAAAATCATTTGAAGTAGAAGTAAAGGAACCTAGAAAGTGAAATGACTATGTAAGGATATTCGAGGTAGGCAGGCCCTTCAGATAACACTGTATTCACGCATAGCAGCCTTACGGCTGCTTGGTCGCAGAGAGGCATTTCGGGGGAGCTAATTCAGGCGACAACCCTGCGAACCTAACCGCGTCGCGTCGCTTCTTTGGGCTTAAGTTTCTCGGATTCGTAAATGCGGGAACGTTATAAGAAATAGCCACAAGATCATAAAACCCATCAACATAATAATATCATCTAATGCATAGAAGTAATCTAGTTAATGAGGATATAACTTTAAGTCAACGGAAAGAGGGGAATGATGAATGCCACTTGGGACAGTCATATTTTTAAATGGAACTTCGAGTTCTGGGAAAACCAGTATTTCTTTAGAATTACAACAAATTTTAGACGAACCATACTTACACATATCAGTAGACAAGTTTTTATATATGTTGCCAGTTGACTACCTTAATGGAGGTAAACCAGCGGATACAACAAAAGATGCAGTTTTGAAAGTTATAAAGGGAATGCATCATGCACTTCCCGCATTAGTTGCTACGGGAAATAACATAATTGTCGACCATGTACTCGAAGAAAGACAATGGTTAGATGAATGCGTTATGTTGTTAGCGGATTACAAAGTGTTGTTTGTTTCAGTAATTTGTTCACTAGAAGAACTTAAACGAAGGGAAATGGAAAGAGGAGATCGGAATATAGGCCTTGCAAATTATCAGTACAATCTAGTTCATATACATGGTATTTACGACTTAGAAATAAATACGGAACTCAATAAAACTCAAGAATGTGCGCACCAAATCAAAAAGTATTTAAATGATAATCCCCATTCTAATGCCTTCAAAGCTTTAAAGCAAAGCTCGGGCAATTGAACTAAAGAGGAACAATCACGTTAATGAGCGGGCACTGTGAACCCTACTCATTGTATTAAACTAACGGGTAGTTTAGTAGAACGGTTTAACAATTGTAAAATATGTGATATAACCTTATAGGAGTGTAAAAACACAGATCGGTTGGTAGTCCGGTCGCACAGGGTTAGCCCTCGTGTCAGTGACCTTCCCCCCTCGGGATGTCCATCACTCCAGTATAAAACAGAGGGGGAGTAAGTGTGAAGCTTACCGTATTGTTTGATGAAAGTTGTAAGTACTGGATCGGTGTGATTGAGCAGGAGGAGCAGGGACGTCTAAAAGCTTGTCGTCATATTTTTGGTAACGAACCGAAGGATTCGGAGGTATTAGAGTTCGTTAGCGAGAAAATGATGGGATTGATGAGCCTCACGAAGGTAGGGACGAATGCTAAACGAAGTAAAAACACTCGAGTAAATCCGAAAAGACTAGCTCGCCAGGCGTCTAAGGAGATTGCCCAGAGAGGTTTAACTAGCCATGCTCAGGAGGCAATAAAGCTGGACCTCGAGTCTAGGAAACTCCAACGAAAAGTGCATAATCGACAACAAATTCTAGAAGAGAATGAAAGAAAATATCAACTTAGGGTTCAAAAAGCTAAGAAGAAGCACAGAGGCAAATAGTCAAGAAACTAACTAGCGTCTCAGAGGAAGCACGTCTTTATAGACTTGCTTCTTTTTCTTACTGCTCTAAAAAACAGGCTGCGAATTTGATCGTTCATTAAACTAACGGGCACGATAGTTGAATGAACCACATTAATGAGCGGGCGCTGTGAAGCCTGCTCATTTTGTTAAACTACTATGAAAGAACGGATTAACTTTCACTCTCTGTGGTGCTGCGCTTTGTGCAGCATGGATGGCTAACGGGCAGTTTACTGGAATAAACTAATACGATTTGGGAAAGGTATTCTTGAGGTGATTAACTTGAGAAAATTATGCTTCTGTGCCATCTTATTGCTGGCAATTGTGATGTCTTCAACTCCAATATATGCAACGACAACTAAATCTGAAGAAGTGAAAAAGGTATATACTACTTCAGAAGAAATCCTCTTTGATATGATGCGTCCTTCGATTAATAAATTTGTTATCGATTATTATGGACATTTAGTTCATTGGGATGAACCTCGCATCACTGACGCTAAGAGTATAGTAGGAGCGAATAATTGGACCTTTGAAGTAACATTGTGGTTAAAAGTCTACGACCCAGAGGATCAAGTTGAAGGTTTTGGATTAGACAAATTGACTTTAAAAATTGATTCGACTCGAAATAGTAAAAGCACTATAAGTCAGCCAAACATAATGTTGATGGAGTACAAAAATATTGTGCCCCCACAGAATTAGTGGTGCTAGTTGTGCAGAAAAATTGTGAAGGAGAATTAAAAAATTCAAGGGGGTTCACAAATTGTGGCGGAGAGGCATACTGACTTGTGCAACATTAATTCTTGTCTTACAGGTGTTAATACAGCCGACTAACGCAAGCTCAAACTTAAACAATAATTCGAGGCTTGTCCTAACTTTATTGGCCCCAAAAATACAAGAGCAAATAAACCAATATTACAAAGAGAAGCTTACTGAATCACCTACTTACGCGCCTTTTCTTGATCCTGTGAACATGTTGGTTGGGTATTTCGATTCCCACATTGATGTAATTGTAACTATAACTCCTTATGTAGGACCACATCTTAGTGTTGGGATGGACAAAATATCATTTAAAATCGATAATAGAGGAACGGTAGAAGTCTTAGAATATGAGCATATTAAGGACTATGAACTTCCTCCTAATTGGAAACACATTATTAAGATAAAAAAATGAATTTAACTTACAAAAATCATTAAACTAAAAGGACACAAAAACTCAATAGTCAACTTAGACGAGGCTACCGACATGGATCGGCAGCCTCGCTGCGTTAACTGGCAGGTTAACTTAGCAGTGAGTGTTATACTTTTATTTAATTCGAAATGAAAGTGGGTACTATATTGGACAATGGAAGATACGAAGAGATTCAGGAATATGATAAAGATTCCACAATTCAGGAATTGAAATTAGGTGACGATAAAAGGATTATCAATGCTTTGCTTGGACTTGCTTTTAATGAGCAAGATTGGAAGTGGGTACAAGACATTTGCTTACAATTTAGCAATAATAGTAATTACAAAGTCAGAGGAATCGCAATACTTTGTTTTGGTCATCTGGCAAGAATACATGGACAATTAGAAACTGAATTAGTTCTACCCATTGTAAAAAAGGCACTTAATGATTCCAATGAATTTGTAAGAGGTCATGCTAATAGTGCATTAGATGATATTCAATTTTTCTTAAAATAGAGTTAAACAATCGCTAGATTATTACGCTAACGGGCACATAAGGCACAGCAGTGGAACCGATCCATCGCTTGTTTTGCATTGCTGGAGATCCGCTCCGCTAACTGGCAGTATACTTTAAAACATTTACAGCGGGTGCAGGAAACAACCAAGTATTATCGAATGTAATTTTTGGAAGTGTAATAGATTTTAATACTTTTTTGAAGAAAGGGTCGGGTCACAGATTATGGGCAATTTTACGATCTGCTCTATGCAAAGTCTTGATCTATAAACAACGGCGGTTGTTTGTATGGAGCCAGGATTTATTTTACCGCCTTACTATCAACGTATTGCGATAATTGTTTATAGGATAGGCTTTGCAACCTTAAATTTTCGATTAATTTTAAGGAGCAGAGCTATCATGAAGTATGTAAACGCCGATATCATTTTTCCAGAAGAACTATTAAAGGAAATACAGAAATATATCCACGGTAGCATGGTTTACGTACCAACTCCTGAAGGACAACGGAAGAGATGGGGCGAAAATTCAGGAATTCGAAAACACTTGATCCACAGAAACGAAGCAATATGTCAACAATATATCGATGGCGCAACGATAGACGAACTTTCTGATCAATTCTGTCTTTCCAACGATAGCATTAAAAAGATCATTTATTCAAAAAAGTAGGACAAAGAAATCACATCAGATCTTATGATGTGATTTTTTGTGTAATAAATGATTCTGAATTATCCTTTATATATTTTTTTAACTGTTCCCTTGCTATGATTAACAAAACACCACTCATGGAGGTTATTAAGAGGCCATTCATTAAAGGAGAATTTGATGAATATTGATGTGCAATTAACAGATAAAAATGATGCAAATGTTATAAAAAACCTTTATCCTTTGTATCTATATGACCTATCAGGTCATTATGACAGACTTCCAAATCTACACGGGATTTACGAGGAAAGTGATGATCTTAGGACATTAAGTGACCAGTATGAAGTTCAAAATATTTGGTGGGAAAAACCAGATATATTATTCCCCTTTTTAATTTTAGTAAATGGGATACCAGCGGGGTTTATTCTAATAGCAACCCCGCCACATTGTAATAAAGGAGTTGATTACTTTGTAAATGAATTCTTTTTAATTCAATCGTTAAGGGGTCAAGGTATTGCTGAACGTGCAGCAATTATGGTGTTTGAACAATTTAAAGGGAATTGGGAACTTTTTACTAACCCGATAGAAAAAAACATTGTTGGACAAAAATTTTGGAGGAAAACGATCTCTAATTATACCAATGGAGTTTATATTGAGAAATTCGGGGAAACATTCGATGGACATAAACTTATTTTCCGATTTGGTAATTTTGATAAATAGTCGATATTCAAATTATTCAGTTAAATATAGCTTTTCCTAATTAAGCTAACGGATACGTTAGTTCAACAAAGCGGCGGCAGTCTAATACTTTATTTTCTTTGGACAATTGTACCAAGGTAATAGTATAGTTTGGTTGGCGGATTTTGTTCCATCTAAGTTCATCTCTATAGACTAATATAAATTCAGTCGTGTGAAACCTTGATTGGCTTCGTGCCTTTCAAGGTTTTTTTGACGGGGGCTACCCAGTGCCATACTGAGAAGGCATTAAATGAAAGGATAAGATTCTACCTAGAAATAATATTTAGATTGGTGGGCTTTGTACTTTCTAAGTTCATCTTAGTCGATTACAAATGCTAACTTAAACATGTACACAAATGCTTGAATAAGAATGTACAGTTTTGACGAGTTAAATCATACTTGTCTCAAGGGAGAGATGAGTATGTACATCACGTTGAACGTTCAATCAAACATAGAGATTCGTAATTTACTAGACTTACCTAAACTTAAATCATTGATGGAGAATCTCAATATGAAAATCAATATAAGCCAATTAGCAAGAGAGCTAGAGGTGGATCGTCGAACCATCCAGAAATATCTAGATGGATTTACACGAAAAAGATCACGAGATAAAGGCTCGAAGATTGATGAATACTATGAAACCATTGCCGCACTTCTATCCACAGACAGCAAGCAAGTGTTTTACTACAAACGAGTACTGTGGCAGTACCTTACAGACAATCATGGACTGCAATGTTCAGCATCTGCCTTTCGTGCCTACATCGCTCGTAAGCCTGAGTTTGAAGCTTACTTTAAGCACGGACAACGTATACCATCACCACAAGGAACGATTCGTTTTGAGACAGATCCGGGCGTGCAAGCCCAGCTAGATTGGAAAGAAAGCATTCCCTTTGAAACGAAAGACGGAGAGAAGGTTGAAGTGAATGTGGCCGTATTCCTACTCTCACATTCTCGATTCAGGATGTACCACATGAGCATATCCAAATCGCAAAGCGTGTTGCTCTCCTTCTTGACAGAGGCCTTTGAAACTATCGGTGGTGTCCCCCACGAGATTCTGACCGACAACATGAAGACCGTTATGGACGAGGCAAGAACGGAACATACTGCCGGTAAAGTGAATGTCAAGTTCGCTGGTTTCGCAGCCGACTTTGGATTTAAAGTTAGGCCCTGTATTGCAGGAAGGCCTCGTACCAAAGGAAAAGTAGAAGCACAAATGAAAATATTAGACGAGATCCATGCCTACCAAGGTCAATTGAGCTTACCAGAGCTTCACGTATACATTCAGAAGCTATGTGATCGTGTGAACCAGTCGTTCCATCAAGGAACGGGGAAAGTACCTGTTCTAGCCCTAGAAAAGGAAAAGAACTTCTTACACCCGTTACCAGCGGAGCGTGTAAGAAGTTCCTATCGCATACATCATAAGCTTGTAAAGATCAATGCGTCGAACATGATCTCCCACCAATCCAGACAATACTCAGTTCCCGCTGGGTATCAAGGAAAAACGGTAGGAATACAAGTCTACGACAACCATTTGTATGCTTATTATAACACGAAACTTCTGGTACGCCATCCTATTGGTGAAGCAAAATTAAATTACACAGAAGAGCACTACAAGGAAAACTTAAGATTGTCTATGCCCAGTTACCCAGACATTAATGACTTGGCCAAGAAGAATCTACGTGCGATTGGAGGTGCATTTGAATGAATTTGACCTCCTACCAACAAGCGATACGTAACCTAGAGTATCTAAGCCTTAAGCAAATGGTGACCCATTTAAATGAAGTCGTCGATTTTAGTATTCATAACCAACTGTCGTTCATGGATATGCTTGTGAAGCTTACAAGCTATGAGATTGATGTGCGTGAGCAGAACATGATTCATGCGATGGTAAAGGTCGGTGCCTTTCCGCATCAGAAAGAGCTCTTAGACTTTGACTTTAGCTTTCAGCCTTCCGTGAATCGAGAGCAAATGCTGGACTTCGCTGGCTTACGCTTTATTGAAGGCAATGAAAACATTGTGTTTCTAGGA
>NZ_JAZHCT010000018.1:0-146398 GCF_036541265.1 Paenibacillus sp. IITD108
CAGAAAATGCCGAGCTTGCCGCTCACAAAATCAAGCTTGGCCTTTTCCCCGTCCTTATCGGTCAGAAAATTCGGGTCAATCGCCCCTTCATTATATAGCTGCTTGGCGTAATCAAGCGCTGCTTCGGCTTGCTTCCAAGCTCTTATGACCTTCTCATCCTGCAAAATATAGCCCACATTGCGGAACATCATATCGAGCGGACGTATTCCTCCCGCAACCTTTCCGTTAAGCAGAGAGCCTAGCCCTGTAAAATTAATGCCGTACGTATCATCGATGCCGTTCCTATCCGGATCATCAAAAGTGAACGCGCGTACAACCTGCAGCAAATCCTGCTCATTTTTCGGCATTTCCAGCCCCAATACATCAAGCCAGTCCTGCCTGATCAGCAAAGAATGATTCGTTTTGAGCCCTGTAATCTGGGCGATAAGATACATTTTTCCATCAGGCTCTGTAGTCAGCCTGCGTACTAGCGGATACTGCTCCAGCAGCTGCTTGTAAATCGTGCTGTGCTGCTCAACCAGCTCGTCAATCGGAATAACCTGATCATCAACAATGAGTTGCGCAAGAAAGGAGGAATCAAAATCCAAAATTAAATCCGGTGCATGACCTGAAGCGAACAACACTTTGTATTTTTGAACAGATTCACCGCGAGGTATGGGCACAAATTTCACATTGACCGGGCTGTGCTCGTTAATCCAGTGTGTCCAGCGATTATTGTCAATCGTTCCTTCGCCCTCAGGAATACTTCCTCTGTCATAGATTCCTACTGTGATGGACGGCTTAGCCTCTGATGCTGCTTCTTTTTGTGTATAGTCAGATGAACATGCAGCAGCAATCAACATAATGAAAGCGATAACAATAAAATGTGCAAGTTTCCCGGAAACATTGTACATACTGAATATCCCCCCTGCTTCCTATAGTAATAGAAAGCATTTGAAGTAACAAGTTGCATTTTTCAAGCACATACAATTTTCCAGTTCCTTTGAATTTACCGATTTGGATTCAAAAAAAAAGACCGAATCGCCTTCGCGATCGGTCAGCTGCATGCTAGCTCATGCGGAAATCTAAATTGGCTGGAGGAGGGAATTGCTCAACAGCTGCTGCTATGAGCTCCTCTGTTAGCTCAACATGTTGAGCATCCGCCAGTTGCTTGGCATGATACTTATACCATTGATCAATGACGGACAGCTCTCCTTCGCGAACGATGGCAAACTCTGAGGCAAACAGCTTTTTCATAAAATCATGCTCGTTAAGCATCAAAGCTGCTTCTCCGACAATAATTTGGATTCGCTCACTAGAAGCGAATGACGCGGGCAGCGTCTGATAAACCTGCCAAGCTTTATCATACTGCTTGCTGCTGACGAGAATACGCAAATATTCCTCCGCAAACGCCCGATCTGGAAATTGCCCCGTAAGCTGCAAAGCTTTTTCATAGTAAGCTTCCGCTTGCTGCATTTTCATTTGGCGTTCACTAGCCACAGCCAAGTTGCGGTATGCCCAGGCAGACGGCTGCAGCTGCAGTGAGTATTCCCAGGATTGAATTGCCTCATCTTCCAGCCCTTGCTCGTAGAGCATCACACCCTTATGCAAATAAGCAATCCATGATTCATTAGCTTTGACTGTAAGGCTTTCTGACAATAAGTCCAGCCATTCCTGCTGAATCATCCAAGAAGCAGGTACTGCCTCAACTCCTATATCTGGAAAACAGCCTGTTTCCAGCAATGCCAACCATGGCTGCTGCGGTGTATCCAAGCTCGCGCGTTCAAACAGAAAGCCCTTGGGCACGCTTCGGCCTTCCAGCTTTTCACGGCGCTGCTGCTCCAAAGCTCCCCAGCCCGATCCCGTGAACAATATTTCTAGCGGTTCTTGTTCGGCATACAACTGCAGCTCTCTGTGTACTTCGTTTACTTGCTCCGCACTAAGAAGACGGCATACTTGCTCATCTACATAGGCACGAGACTCGTTCCAATCACTTTGATTCGCCTGCTCCGCCTCTACCTGCGACACGCCAAACAGCTGGGTAAATGCCCAGGACGTATGAGCGGGCTGATCAATCCCATGCAGCTGGGTAGGCGAAAAGCCGCCCTGCAGCTCTATATATGCGCCTTGCCCTGGCTCAGCCAAAAACTCTCCCCAACGTCTTCCGCCTATATGATTGCCCCAGCAAAACATTTTGCGATACCGTAATAAGGAAGTAGAGCGCTCATAGAACATTCTCCCGTCCTCGTATACAATGGATTCCCAAGGCGACGGATCATTTTCAGCAATTTGAAAAAAGTACTCGTTGGAAAACGGAAAGTTCATCGGATAAGAAACATCGGTTTCAGACACCGTCGGCAATATCGGCAAATCGCCTGCTCCAAAGCCGCCTGCTTGCGGATCAATATAAATGACTTCTTTAGTAGATGAAAAAACCCGAGCCTTAGGTGTTTCGTCTACCGCGATATTCGTCCACCAGTACATCGGAACAGATTGGCTGTTGTCATTCACAATTCTTACATAGACGAGCAGCTGCTCCGAGCCGTCAGGAAGATGGAGATCGATATGCCAAAATACATTTTTACAACGCTCATATTCATATAAACGTAAAAACTCATTTCCTTTGCTGTCTGTAAGCCTAGCTGCGTGAACAGGAGAGCAGGTCGTAAAGGTATGGCCTAACTGGCCGATATTCCATTCGATGCCACCCGAAAACCATGCGTTCAAAATGGCCAGGTTGGCCGGCTGCAGCACTGGGTTTTTATATAAAATTTCACGGTTGGTGCGCTTGTCCAGCAGGGAATACAATCTTCCGCCATATTCAGGCAATACAATTGCTTTTAGAAACTCGTTCTCGATTACGATCGTTTGCAGGGTCATTTCCCGCTTCTTGCGCGTATATCTGTCCTGGATCCTATAGGGCAGGAAGCGTTCGCCAGTCTCATAGCCCAGCAACTCCTTGTGTGCCGGGGTGAGGGAGCCATTCTCTTTAACTATTCGATTGCGCTCTGGACTTCTAAAAATCGGAAGCGGATTTTCCCCTTCCAGCGGTGCGCCTTGAATCGATAAGGTCGAACGATAAAGTTTCATATCCCTTCATACACCTCTTCTATACTTTTTTACTAGCGTATTCTATAATAAGGCTGCATCATAGTGTTTTATCTAGCATTTATATGGATTAATTACGCATTTCGCGAGGTGAAGCATGCAATTCGGACTGTATCCCATTCCTGAATCCAACATTGCCGGCGTCGTTAATTTAAGTGAGTATATGCAAGTCAATTGCCTAGGGTATTATGAATTCGAAAAGACAAGCTATACACGCTATCGAGACCACGGGAGAACGGACTATTTGCTCATCTATCATATAGAGGGAACAGCCCAGGCCCGTTCCAAAGGGATTGATTATGATTTGGCCAGCGGCACGGCCGTCCTTTACCGGCCTGGAGAAGAGCAGCGTTATAGCTTAAGCGACGAAACTCCGGTCAAAAGTCTTTGGATTCATTTCACAGGCTATGGCATAGAGAGCCTCCTCGAGAAGCTTCAGTTAGCCGATCGAAACATATTTTTCGCAGCACCCAGCGATGACCTCCTCCCTTTATTCCATATGGCAAGAAATGAAATTGCCGCGCAGCGAAGCGGATATGAAGTATATATCGCATCACTGCTGCTGCAAATTCTTACTGTGATCTCGCGAAATTATTTACAGTCCCGTTTTACAAGCAGGCAGCTGGAAACTCAAACGAATTTCGACCTTGCGATCACTTACATTCATTCCAATTATGATAAGCCGATTACGATTCCCGAAATCGCCCATATAGCAGGACTCAGCATCAGCCGGTATATTCAAGTTTTCAAGCAGCAAATCGGCACGACCCCAAAGGATTACATTGTGAAATATCGTTTGAATAAAGCGAAGGAGCTGTTGTTTGAAACGAATCTGACGATTCGGCAAATTTCGGTTATCGTGGGGTTTAGCGATCAATTGTATTTCAGCAGAATGTATCGGAAAGTCGAAGGAATATGTCCTAAAGAAGACCGAAAACGAAGAGGAATGTTTAAAGGAGTTACTTAAATACAAGGAGAAGCAGCTGCGTTTTCAGGCGCACAAGGATAAACGGCTCCGCCGTCCTTTGGACTGGCGCTTTCAAAAATAACCCCTCAGTTCTATCGATTCGATAAATGCTGAGGGGTTTATGTTGTATTTCTTACAAGAAAATAGCCGAGATTAACCAGTAAACAAGGGCAGACATAACCACTGTGATCGGTATCGTAATGACCCATGCAATCACGATGCGTCCGGCTACGCCCCACTTCACGGCTGAGAAGCGCTTCGCGCTGCCGACACCGAGAATAGAAGAAGTAATAACATGCGTTGTACTTACTGGAAGATGAAGCATAGTCGCTGTAATAATAACAGCCGCCGAGCCCATATCTGCAGCAAAGCCGTTCACTGGCTCGATTTTGAAAATTTTCGTACCCATCGTCTTAATAATTTTCCAGCCGCCTACCGAAGTACCTAATGCCATCGCAAGCGCAGCTGATAATTTAACCCATAGCGGAACATCCATATTATCCTGAACGCCTGCAGCTACGAGCGCAAATACGATAATACCCATAGCTTTCTGCGCGTCGTTCGTACCATGGGAGAACGATTGGAACATCGCGGTCACAACTTGTCCATAACGGAAGCCCTTGTTGATCTGATGCGGATTGGCGCGGGCTAATATTTTTTTCAAAATCCACATTAGAATAAATCCAGCAGTAAAAGCGATAAGCGGCGAAATAAGCAAAGCTTCCAAAATTTTAAGAATCCCGCTGCCATTAACCGCATTAAAACCCGCACTCGCAATAACAGCTCCGGCAAGAGAGCCAATTAGCGCGTGCGAGGAGGAGGACGGAATGCCGAACCACCATGTGATCAGGTTCCAGGCGATGGCTCCGATCAAGGCTGCTATAACGATAATTTCACCATGTGCGAGCTGGGAAGGGTCTGCCACGCCGCTCCCGATTGTTTTGGCAACGCCTGTAAACGTAACGGCACCAAGGAAGTTCATTACTGCTGCCATCAGGATCGCTACTCTCGGCTTCAGAGCTCTTGTAGACACGGAAGTTGCTATCGCATTGGCTGTATCATGAAAGCCGTTGATAAAATCAAAGGACAAAGCTAGAAATACGACCATACATAAAATAAAAATATCCATTAGAACGATTCCTACTCTCTTTGTTAGCTGTTACGCATAATGATCGATTCTAGCGTGTTAGCAACATCCTCGCAGTAATCGGTCGTCTGCTCCAAACGCTCATAAATTTCTTTTCTTTTAATAAGCTCGATCGGATCAGTAACGGTAGCAAATAGCTTCGTAACACTTACGCGCAGCAAATCATCGGCTTGGTTCTCAAGCTCGTTGATCGCGATACAATGCTGGCGCATAGCAAGCAATTTTTTATGTGTAAGCAATGCAATTGCATTTTTAACCTGTTCAACACAACGAATAAGAATATCAGCAAATTGCGTGATATACTCATCCTTTTCTTGAATATGGTACATGGCAAATCTTGACGCGCATGCTTCAATGCCATCAAGCACATCATCCAATGATGTCGTGAGCGCCATAATATCCTCACGCTCGATCGGGGTAATAAAGGTTTTGTTAAGCTCGATCAGGATCGCATGTGTGTACTCATCACACTTGCTTTCGTACTCCTTCATCCTTTTGGCGAAACCATTTACATCTGATAAATCTGAAACTCCAGTTGCAAAATATTGCACAGCTTCTACGATAGTGTCCGCCATTTCTTCGAATGTAGAAAAAAATATGTCTTTTTTCTTAAACATGGTAATCCCCTTTGCTTCAATTGGATGTATTGATGTCATTTTAGGCAATGACGACGTTCATAACATTTAGTTTACAATCCAATTGTTAAGGGAATGTAAACATATCGTGAAAAATGACAAATTTCTTTCAAAAAAAAATGCAAATTGGGCTAACTTCGTCATAATTTGTTCAAATTTAGAAGAAGTGCCGTCAATTTGCATATATTGTTTCACTAATTGTATCATTTTATTTATTTAAATTTATGAGGTCTGCTCAGATGATTGCTCAATCGTGATATGATCCAGTAACGATGCTTTGCTTGGAACGATATGTATGAACGTTTTACCCGGTATAAGCTCCAGCTCTTTACCGTCCTTAACCCAGCGCAGCATGCCATCGCTCGCTCTTACCCATTCGGCTTCCATCACCTTACCTTTTTGAAACAACAGCGCCTTTCCGCCCTTTGTCAAATCTACAGACAATCTTCCTTCATTATCAAGCGTTTTATGCGCGGTCTCAAATATAATCAGGTTAGTAGCCGATAGCTGCTGATCATTATTTTTATCAATATGCGGCTCTCCATTAATCGTTCTTTTGTAAACGCTGGTACTTGCATCATATTGATAGCCTACCTTATAATTTTTCAATGTAAAAATAAATGATAGCTGCTCCGCAGTTTTAGCCAGCGGGTCGCTTGCAACTGAGCCTGCTTCAGTAAAGGTGTAGGCAATTTGCGGCTTGTCATTGTCATAGCCTCTTTTTGCTGCTCCCTCACGCAGCTTTTTCAGATTCGAGTATAGATTGTGAGGTGCCTTGCGATCCTTGCTTCTCCAGTAATAGGGGCCTGCATTTGAGATTTCGTCCAAATAAGGCTTCTTTTGCTTTTGCAAAATACCATAGCCTTCCGGACTTGCGCCCGCATGAGACATCACCGCCTTGTAGCTATCTGCTACGTCAATCAAATAAGGCCTATTGCTTCTAATTGGCCCAATCGTGTCAGTCAACGCATCTGTACTTTGAAAAATAGCGATGAGTCTCGTTATTCCGCCTTCAGCCAGCACTTCCCACACAACATCGGCATTCGTTAAGCCTGACTGCGGCCTGGCTGCTGAAAAATTGTTAACCATAACCGCAATGGGACGATTAACCGGCTCTACCTCGTGAGGCAGGCCTGTATAAGGCGCAGAAAATGTAACCGGGACCTGCGTTGGCAATGTCGGTTCTTCACTTGGCGTCTGCGTTGGCGTCTCTTCAGGCGGCTGCTGTTTCCCATCGCCTCCTCCGCAAGCTGTCAAGCTAAGCATGATGACCATCAGCAGCATCGCTGCTCTAATCCATATTGTTTTTTTGTCCATCAGCACCTTGCCCTTCTGTATATTCCTACCTATTATTTAAACATATATATATCGAGATGTCTCGACAAAATGATAGGAAAAGCGCAAACCTTATACTTTTTTAATTTTTTAAATTTAATTGATGACTCCTGTTTAATTGACGTCTCCTAATCGTTACTGATTCGTTACTGATTGCAACAGGGGGCACTTTTCAGTAATCGATTTGGTCACACGTTCCGTTATTTAGCTTAAAACGGGCATTTTTTAATTTTCGCGGCCACACATTCCGCTATTCGACTAAAAACGAGGCTTTTTCAGCGATTTATCGACCAATAACGGAACGTCTGTCACTTTGCTGCGTCTAAACTGCGATTTTCAGTGCATTAGCGGAACGACTGACCAGCTAGGCACTTTCCACGAAAGGGATAGCTTCGTTAACAAGTTTAAAGCCCGTGCCTGTATAGACACGAGCTTTGAGCTTTTCCTCTATTATATACTCCAATCCAGCCACTGCTTTTGCCGCTGATCCAAATTGCCAAGCCACTTGCTCGTAATTTCAATCGCTTCATTTTGCTGCTCGCGGCTGGAATAAGTGTGAGTGCCTTGAAAAAGAATCTCTTTGTCGCACAGTCCCTCGCTTCTCGTCCAAAACACCTTTTGATACAGAAAGCTGTAATCGACTGGAATACAGTCGTCGCTGGTGCCATGTACGAGCAGCACATCGCCAGTAAACTTCGATGCCGCCTGAAATGGCTGATGCTGCATGAGCGATTCAAAAAATACAGGCTGCAGCGTGTAGCCTAAATAATCTGTGCTTCCTTTCGTTACAGCCTCATCATACTTTTTCCGGCCTACAATATGGATGATATCATTAAACGGATAACCTACCGGTGACCATAATATTAGACGCTTCACACGTTTGTCGCGCACGGCTGTCAAAAGCGCTGCTGCTCCGCCGAGGCTATGACCTAGCAGGACTATGCGGCCGAGATCAACCATTTCCATGCTAGCTATATAGTCGATTACCGTTCTTGTTTGGTTAATCATTTCTTCAAAGCCGAGCGCGCCATAGTCGCCGCTGCTCTCGCCGCAGCCGCCATAATCAAACCGGATCACATAAGAGCCGGCAGCAGCAAGTGCTCTTGCTGTTTTGACAAATAAGCGGTCGACGCCAATCCGGCTTCCTACAAAGCCATGGCAAATAATGATAGCCTGTTTCTTGCTGTCATTTTCGCAGCCATGCGGATAATGCAAGGTAGCAGCCAGCTCTATTCCATTATGGCGCAGCGTTAATGCTTTTTCCAAAGTAACTCCTCCTACTGGATGCGTTCATCTATATCATCATAATAATTCCGATTGGTTTAGTTTGAATTAAGTCAATCATATCATCCTCTTTTATTTATTGTCAATAGTTCGTAGAGGGCTGTCGATTAATTTTGAAAATGTAACGAATCGTAGGAGACAGTCGATTAATTGTGGATAAGCAATAAGCAATCGAAAGGGGGATCACTGCGAATCAAGATTGGGATTCCGACCGCTAGCACCGCTAAGATTCGTAAGAATTTCAAAAGGTACATTTTATGCGAAATAGCGTCTTGAGGATTCGTTACAAATGGACAGCCTCTCGAGCACAGTTTTTCAACACCCTGTTTTAGCAGGACTTTACTATATTTCGTTATTTGAAGAAAAAAATACTGTACTTTTGCATCATCATTCGTTAAAATGCCCCGTTTTCAAAAATGATCTGCTGTTGCAATCCTGCAAAGGCGGAAGCAATCGCATCTCTAATGCCAATCAAAATCAATGCTTTCTGTCCCTTAATACTTGTTGCTTACAACAGCATGCAATGTTTAACAGGCATAAAAAACACTACTTCGAACACCTTAATAATAAAGCTGCAAATAAAATCATCAAGGATAAGGAGTGTTTTTTATGCCTGTCTGGTTAGAATGGCTGCAAGCCAAAATAGGAAATGTGCTGCTCATTATCGGTGCAATTATCGCTATCGTATACGTAATCATTAAGCGCAACGAAATTTTCTGGAAAAATTAACAGTCCTGGTTCTGCAGCGCCTGCGGAAGTGTTAAAGTTACCGTCGTTCCTACACCTTTTTCACTGGCAATATGAATCGAGCCTCCATGCAGTTCAATGATTTCTTTGGAAATAGCCAGCCCCAGCCCTGAACCGCCTTGCACAGCGCTGCCTTTGTAAAATCGCTCCAAAATATGCGGCATATGCTGCTCGTCAATGCCCGTTCCGGTGTCGGATACGATAATAACAGCTTTGCCATCCGCAAGCTTCGTTGTTACACGGATCAGCCCGCCTGGCAGCGTAAACTTAAAAGCATTGTCCAATAAATTAATCATGACCTGCTTGAAGCGATTAGCGTCGACCCGCACCCATATTTCCTCGTCGCTATAGGAATCAATTAATTTGACCTCTGTTCTATCCTCACGAACAATAAGCTGTTGTACGCTTTCCTTTACAATCCCGTTCAATTGAAGAATTTCGGTGTACAGCTGCAAGGTGCGTGCCGATAATTTGGAGAAATCCAGCAAATCCTCAACAAGCCCGGATAATCTCTCTGTTTCTTTCGTAATTATGGACAAGCCCAGCTTGACCTCTTCCTGAGAAGCTTCCGAACTGCCTTCATTTAAAGTTTCGCTCCAGCCCTTGATGGAAGTCAAAGGCGTTCTTAACTCATGGGAAATTGAAGATATAAAATCATTTTTCATACGCTCTCTTTTGTTAAGCTCGCTTACCATCGTGTTAAACGTTTCCGCAAGCTGCCCAATCTCGTCATCACTGCGTTTGAGCGCCCTTCTTGTCCAGTCCCCATCAGACATATAGCGCGCAGCCCGTGTCAATTCCCGAATCGGCTTTACAATACGCTGCGCCAAAAATAAGCTAAGTCCCAGAAACAATAATATAACGGCAATTCCAACAATAGCAGCCATTTGAATGAGCGATTGAACCATGCTGTCTACTTCCTGCAGAGAAGAGGAATATCGCAGCATCGATACGATGCGAGATTCGTTCCAGATCGGAATCGTAACGGCTACAACCCGCTCACCATAATAAGGGTCCAATCCGCTCCAGTCACTCGTTTGCCCTGCCAAAGCGTTCATTACATCAGCAGTTCTATAACGATATTCCGGCGCAAAGCCGTCTGAATCTATTCTAATCTGGCCAGTATGATCAAGCAGCTGCACTCTCGTCGTCCCGCTGTCAGACAAATTTTGCAGCATATAATCAGCTTGCCCATATAGGGTTAGGGAAGATAAAGAGCGGCCATGAAGCGCAGCTGTCGATTCTGCTCTTTGCTTAACCGAGCTTTGGGAGCCGCCATAGTAATAATTCCATATTAAAGCGGCAAAAACGGAACCGAGCACACCTACTACCAGCACAATTAATAGCAGGAAGCTCCATACCATTCTAGTCTGAATACTTTTCATTGCGACTCGCTCCGTTGCCAGCGATAGCCAAAGCCCCAAACAGTTTCAATAATAGTCGGCGCAGAGGGATCACGCTCCAGCTTCTGTCTGATGCGGCGAATATTTACATCGACCACTTTCAAATCGCCCACATAATATCTTCCCCATACTTCCGTTAAAATAAAATCTCTGCTTATGCTTTCGCCTTCACGCTCCATCAGCAGCTTAACGAGCGACCATTCTGTCGGTGTTAATATGATTTCCTGATTGTCCTTCCAAAGCCGCCGCTCCAGCATCGACAACCGGAATGCACCGCTTATAAGCTCATCGGCAGCATATGCCGCCGCTGACTGCTTGTCCTGCTTCTCAGACTCATTTTCCTGCTCCAGCTGCTTTTGCTTGTAGCTGTGATCCATATCAGCCATCATTCTGCGGCGTAACGATTTGATGCGTGCAATCAGCTCGCCCGGGCTGAACGGCTTCTGCACATAGTCATCCGCCCCAAGCTCAAGCCCGTAAATTTTGTCCTCTTCCTGCGACTTGGCCGTCAGCATAATGATGCCCATGCGCGGAAAAAGCTCCCGCAGCTGCTCGCATACTTCAAAGCCGCTTATCGTCGGCAGCATGACGTCAAGCAGCGCAATATCAAACGGTCCGTTATGGAGGGCTTCATGCAAAGCTGCTTCTCCCGTCTGCGCTTCCACTACTTCCATATCATTGCGTTTTAAGTTAATTTTTATAAAACCACGAATCGCTTCCTCGTCCTCAAGCAGTAAAATTCGCATTTGTTTCCCTCCATCTCAACATCCCTTAATCCAGCGCGCTTATATATGAGGAGAAGTTTATTTCAACTTTAAGCATTTCCTCAACTATTTGCCGATCTATTTGCTGCAATTGCGGCGGAATACTGGAAACAAAAGAGATGGCATACACATTGCCGCTATCGATCATAACGGTGCGATAGTTTCTGCCCTCTTCCTTCCATTCCTGGTCATGGGTGCTCCATATTTTTTGCGGAATTGCATACAAGGTTGCAAGCTCTGACTTTTGTTCGGATTGCTCATTCCAGTAATAAAATACGGCAGCCTCGTACTCATTACTGCCATATTCCCATGTATATCGTCCTCGCCATGAATCCGGTATATCCAGCTTGTAGCCATAACTGTAATCAAGCAACTGCTCGCCTTTCGTCACAAAATGCTTGCCGTTCCATTGCTGCCAATAGGTAGTAAAGCTTGTATCAGAATAGGGCAGCCCCTTGCTGTCAGGAGTCTCCTTCTTGATTTGCAGCTCAACAATGCCATCCCCGTTGAAGTCTTCGCTAAAAACAGTCGTTAAGCTTATTCCATCCTGTCCTAAACGTTCATTCGGATATATGATGTCAAGCGTGCTGCCATCCCACAGCAGCATCGTCGTATACGTGCCATGCGCGCCGTAGGAGCCCTCCACTACGATTCCTTTTTGCTGCTCAGATATATTGCCGATAAGCATATGATCATAATTATTTACTGTATTATTAAGAGCTAGGCGCGCCTTGGGCCTAATCGTCCCGCCCTTCCATTCATATAACACAAGCTGATAGCTGCTGCTTTCTTCAAGCTGCTTGGACCCTTGCTCCGTTACAACAGCTAGCATCGTCTCGCCGTTATCGCCAAGCATGCCCGTTTCTGCATAGGAATACGGGATCGCTTCAATCGGTTTAATCGACATGCTGCCCTTCTGATTCCGTTCCCCTTTTGTCTGGAACGAATACAGCTCCAGCGTATTAGGGCTCTCAAATGAGCCGACCCATCCGACAAGCAGCTCAAGATGGCCGTCATTATTCAAATCAACAAACTTCAGCCATTCCATTCCGCGAGCAGTCGGCTGTTCTATAACGACCCAAGGCTTCCAGCTGTCGCCTGATTTTTTTAGTATAAGCAGCTCGGGAATATTGAACTCATTATAATAAGTGACGACCGCTTCCTCTTCTCCGTCGCCGTTGACATCAATGAGCCGGATCGCTTCCTTGGAATCATCGCGAAAAGGCAGCATCAGCACGCTATACTTCGGCATCGCCTTCTGCAGGGCTGCGATTATTTCCTGCTGCTCCTTGGATATTGACGGCTTTTGCAGCAAATCCGCAGGTGCGGAAGTATAGCGGCAGCCCGTAACGATAAGCGATAGCAAAGCAATTAAAAAGAGAAGAGCCGTTCGCAGCACGAACGGCATGGCAAAGCCAGTATAGCGTTGATCTTTATCGTACAACAAACGTCTCTCCTCTCCCTGCTGTCATCATCATACTCTGTTACTTTAACTCATCCGTTGTAACAAAGGAATAGCCCAGCTTCTCTAAATCATCAATAACATCCGCAAGCATATCTACCGTATTTTGAATATGTTTACCGCCGAATGAATGCATAAGTATAATGCCTTTATCTTTAGAATTTGTTTTAATATTTTCTCTCATTTCGTCAATTGGCGTGCCTGCCCAGTCTCTCGTATCTACCGACCAGCCGACATGATACCGGCCTTTTTCCTCCAGCACCTTTTTAACTTGCGCATTTAGAGCGCCGTACGGGGCCCTGAAAGCTTTTGGGTAGAAGCCGATTGCGGCTTTGATTGCTTTATCCGTCGATTCAATCTGATTAAGAATTTGTGTCTTGTTAAGCTTGGTTAAATCTTTATGACCGAATGAATGATTGCCTAATGCATGGCCTTCCTCTACAATTCTTTTCATAATATCCGGATACTTTTCAACTTGGGAGCCAACAACGAAGAATGTAGCTTTAACGCCTTTTTCCTTAAGTGTATCCAATATTGCAGGAGTATATTTAATATCTGGTCCATCGTCAAAAGTTAAAGCTATTACTTTTTTCTTATTATCCGGCTGATTCGGCTTATCGCTGCCTACATTAGGAAGCTTGCCGTCCTTGCCGCTGCCTGCTTCGCCAGCTTTATCTGGATCCTTGCCGTCTGGCTCTGCTGTTGACCCTGGCTCGCCTGGCTTGCCGGTGCCATTCGGATTACTCGTACTGGTTGGATCGTCTGTGTGATTCTCTTCCGGTGGTGTAGTATTGCCTGGCTCGCCCCCAGCTCCTGGCTGCTGCTCGCCTTTGCCAGCTCCTTCTCCGTCCGGGGTTTGCTTGTCAGGATCGGTTTGCCCGCCTGAGCTGCCGTTCGAGGAGCCGCCTTCGTTATTTTTACCGGGCTGATTGCCCTCATTAGAATGATCGGAATCTTTACCGCCCTGTCCGTTACCTTCTTGCTGATCTACAATTGTGCCTTTGTCCGGCAGGTTAGGACCTTCGCCAAACTTGTTTGCATTTTTTGCGCTGCTGAATGTATCCTTCAGAGCACATCCGCTGACAAGCACAATTAAAACCATCGTCGCTAAAATCACTACTGCTAACCCGCGCTTTCTGCGCGTTACTTCATTTTCCACCTGAATCACCTTCTACATTTGCTGTTAAACTCATTATACTAAAAACCTATTTCGATAGAGTTACAAAAAAGTAACACATCCGACAACAAGCGACCTCTTTGTCCATCGTATAAAGCTGGTGATTATAGGAAGATGATTGCAGCAGACTAGCTGTGCAGTTGACAGCTTCTTAACCTTTTATATACTTATACTAACTAACGTCTTTTTGAAACATAATGTTGCTAGTTTTCGACATTTTCCAGTGTTACCTCATAATTATTCAGAGAGCATGACCAACATTCGCATAAATAATTAAATAGCCCCTTCGAAGCATTTCGTCCACTGCGCTTCAAAGAGGCTATCTTTAATTGAAATAATTAGAGCTATTTCATGCTTGCTTTAAACAAGGGCTTTTGCTGCTATATCGGTACGGTTCTGCTTGCCTTCAAAATCGATGACAGCTACTGCCTCATAAGCGCGATTGCGCGCTTCCGCAATATCTCTGCCGCGGCCTACAATACCTAGCACTCTACCGCCGCTTGTCACAATTTGATCATCCTGCTTGGCTGTTCCTGCATGGAAAATCAATGCGCCCTGCGCTTCGGCAGCTTCAAGCCCGCTAATGACTTTTCCTTTTGGATATGAGCCAGGGTAGCCTTCCGATGCCACAATGACGCATACTGCCGCTTCATCGCTCCACTGAATATCGAGCTGATCGAGCCTGCCGTTCAAGGACGCCAGCACGATGTCTACAAGATCGGTCTCAAGGCGCGGAAGCACGACCTGTGTTTCCGGATCGCCAAAGCGGGCATTGAACTCGATCGTCTTAGGACCGTCCTTCGTAATCATCAGCCCCGCAAAAAGCACTCCGCGGAAAGGACGGCCTTCGCTTACCATGGCCTTGGCTGTCGGAATAATAATCGTGTCAATAGACTGCTGCACGATTGCAGGATCAATATGCGGCAGCGGAGTATAGGTGCCCATTCCGCCTGTATTCGGTCCCTTATCACCGTCAAATATAGGCTTATGATCCTGAGCCGGCACCATGGCGCGAACCGTTTCGCAGTCAACAAACGCAAGAATCGACATTTCCTGCCCCTGCAAAAACTCTTCAATTACAATTTGATTGCCGGCATCGCCGAACACTTTATCAACCATCGCTTCACGGAGTGCTTTCTCCGCTTCTTCCATAGTCAAAGCTACCGTAACGCCCTTGCCCGCTGCAAGGCCGTCTGCCTTAATAACGATCGGCGCAGTTTGTTCACGCAAATACGAAAGCGCTGATTCATAATCGGTAAACGTCTCATACGCCGCCGTAGGAATATTATATTTCTTCAGCAAATCTTTCATAAAAATTTTACTGCCTTCAATTTCGGCCGCAGCCTTGCTCGGGCCATAGGCAGGAATGCCTGCCGCCTCGAATGCATCCACTAAGCCTGCAGCAAGCGGATCATCCGGTCCAACTATAACTAAATCGATATAGGCATCCTTGGCAAAAGAGATCAGTTCATCGAACTCCATTACGCTAATCGGAACGCACTCCGCCAGCTGTGCAATACCGGCATTGCCCGGTGCACAAAAAATTTCTTTTACCTTCTCGCTTTTTTTCAAAGCCCATACGATTGCATGCTCACGGCCGCCGCCGCCTACTACCATAATACGCATCCTGCTACCCCCTAGTTATTCAAGCGATCCATAAATACAAGCATCACGGCTTGTTTGCTGTTATTACTAGATTACCTGCATAGCAGCAAGCTTGCAACAGTAATTAGATCAGAATGGATGTAAAATCGGTCTTAGTGCTTGAAATGGCGTACACGGGTGAACACCATCGCTATATTGTTCGCATTTGCCGCTGCGATAGACTCTTCATCCTTGATGGAGCCGCCCGGCTGAATAATCGCAGTAATGCCTGCTTTTGCCGCAAGCTCTACCGTATCGCCCATAGGGAAGAAAGCATCTGAAGCAAGCGCGGAGCCTTGCGCCAGTTCGCCAGCCTGCTCAATTGCAATGCGCGCAGCGCCTACACGATTCATTTGACCAGCGCCAACGCCGATCGTCATATTATTTTTAGCCAGCAAAATCGCATTGGATTTCACATGCTTGACAACCTTCCAGCCAAACAATAACTGCTTCATTTCTTCCTCAGTCGGCTTGCGGTCTGTTACAAATTCAAGATCTGCCTCTGTCACGCTGTGAACGTCGCTTTGCTGTACAAGCATGCCGCCTTCAACAGACGTAACGAGCCATTCTGCCTGGCGCTCGCCAGCTGCCGCCTGCTCGCCCAGCTTCATCAAACGGATATTTTTCTTCTTCGTTAAAATATCGAGCGCTGCCGGAGTGAAATCTGGCGCGATAATGATTTCCAGGAAAATGCTGCCGAGAAGCTCAGCCGTATCCGCATCAATGACACGATTAGCCGCTACAATACCGCCAAAAATAGAAGTCGGATCAGCCGCATAAGCTTTCTCATACGCTTCATGAATCGTTGCGCCTATACCTACGCCGCAAGGGTTCATATGCTTCACAGCTACAACAGCTGGCTCGTCGAATTCTTTAAGAATCGCAAGTGCTGCGTTAGCGTCACTAATATTATTGTAGGAAAGCTCCTTGCCGTGCAGCTGCTCCGCAGTTGTAATGTTGCCGGAGTTTGCTAGCGGCTTGCGATAAAATGCCGCCTGCTGATGCGGGTTTTCACCGTAGCGCAAATCCTGCACTTTTTCGTAAGTAACGGTGTACGATTCTGGCAAAGGCTCGCCAACCTGCTTGGACAAGTAATCGGAAATCAAAGAGTCGTACGAAGCAGTGTGACGGAACACTTTCGCAGCAAGCTTTTTACGAGTTTCCAGCGTAGTATCGCCGCCCGCTTTAACTTCCTCAAGCACCGTGCCATAGTCGCCTGCGTCTACCACTACAGTAACAAAGGCATGATTTTTTGCCGCAGAACGCAGCATCGTCGGACCGCCGATATCGATATTCTCGATAGCATCCTCATAGGATACATCCGGCTTGGAGATCGTTTCCTTGAACGGATACAAATTTACAATAACAAGATCAATATAGTCCATGCCAAGCTCCTGCATCGACTTTTGGTGCTCCTCATTATCACGTACAGCAAGCAGTCCGCTGTGTACGGCAGGATGCAGCGTCTTAACGCGGCCGTCAAGAATTTCAGGGAAGCCTGTTACATCAGAAATACCGATGACAGGAACGCCCTCTTTTTGCAACAAACTAAAAGTTCCACCCGTAGAAATAAGCTGTACGCCTGCATTAGCAAGCTCGCGAGAAAATTCAACAATGCCTGTTTTGTCCGATACGCTAATAAGCGCTCTCCGAATTGCCATTACAATACCCTCCTTGTATTTAAAACCTACTCCTCTATTACAACTTGTCTTCCATCCAACGTTACTTTGCCAGCCGCGATCTGTCCAATGACGGCCGGATAAAGCTGCTGCTCGACAGCATGAATGCGCTCTGCCAGGCTTTCCTCTGTTTCGCCGCCGCGCACTTCTACAGCCCGCTGTGCAATAATCGGGCCGCTGTCCATGCCGCCATCTACATAATGCACTGTTACGCCTGTTAGCTTCACTCCATAGTCGAGCGCCTGTCCCATCGCGTTGACGCCTGGAAAGGATGGCAGCAGCGAAGGATGAATGTTAATCATTTTACCGTAATAAGGCTCTACTAATATAGAAGTAATAATGCGCATATAGCCTGCAAGCACGATTAAATCTACTTCACGCTTCTGCAGCTCCGCCAAAATCTCAGCTTCGTAGGCTTCGCGCGAGCTATATTCCTTCGGAGTGAATAGGAACGTATCCACTCCGCTCCGGCGCGCACGCTCCACTACCGGAGCGGCGGGCTTGTCACAAACAAGAAGCTCGATGGATACATCGAGCTTCTTGTTACTCACTGCATCAGCTATCGCTTGAAAGTTGCTTCCTTGTCCAGATGCAAATACAGCGATGCGCAGCTTGCGAGTCATTATACTTCCGCTCCTGTAAAGGTAACGATGCGGCTTCCTTCCGTAACCGTTCCGATACGGTAAGCCTGCTCGCCTAGCTCTGCTGCGATGCTGAGTGCCGTTTCAGCTTGATCAGCCGGCACAACAATAACGAGGCCTACGCCCATGTTGAAGGTCGTGAACATATCACGATTCGTAATAGAGCCTTTTTGCTGCATCAAATCAAAGATCGGCAAAATCGGCCAAGAGCCGTACTGAATATCTACATTGACGTTATCGGGAAGCATACGCGGAATATTTTCAATAAAGCCGCCGCCTGTAATATGCGCCATTCCTTTTACATTCACTTGCTCGATCAGCTTCAAAGCGGATTTTACATAAATACGTGTAGGCTCGATCAGCACATCGCCAAGCTTAGCTCCGCCAAGCTCTGCAAGCTCATCATTCAAGCTAAGTCCCGCCTCTTCCAGCAGCAAACGGCGAACGAGAGAGAAGCCGTTGCTGTGAATACCGCTTGATGCAAAACCAATAACTGCATCTCCAGCAGCAATGGTTGAGCCATCGATCATTTTCTTCTTATCTACAATACCAACCGTAAAGCCGGCGATATCATATTCGCCTTCTGCATACATGCCTGGCATTTCAGCAGTTTCTCCGCCGATTAGCGAGCAACCGGCCTGCACGCAGCCTTCAGCGATGCCTTTTACGATCGCTTCAATCTTCTCGGGAATAACTTTGTCGCATGCCAAATAGTCGAGGAAAAACAATGGCTCAGCACCCTGTACGATAATATCGTTCACGCACATCGCAACGGCGTCGATACCGATCGTATCATGCTTGTCCATTGCAAAAGCCAGCTTCAGCTTCGTGCCGATCCCGTCTGTTCCGGATACAAGCACAGGCTCCTCATATTTATCCTTATTCAAGCTGAATAAGCCGCCAAAGCCTCCCAGCTCTGCCAGCACCTCAGGACGATATGTTCTTTTTACATGCTTTTTCATACGTTCTACTGCTTCATTGCCCGCGGCAATGTCTACGCCAGCCTTCTTGTACGCTTCTGACACGTTCCACCCACTCCTTCATCCTGCACATTAGCTAATGGCGCTGTTGATTCATAGCGGGCTGCTCGCAATCAAGCAAACCAAGCCGAAACCGCACTATAAATCAACAGCATCCTCATTCCATATTTTATAGCCTCTTACAATCGGGCAGCCTTAGCTGCTTTTATTCAAATGATCTTTGACTGGAGTTGGATAATCGTTGTCAAAGCAAGCCATGCACATGCCGCGATTGAAAGCTCCATCATTGCCGCCAACAGCTTCTATATAGCCTTTATGCGTCAAAAATTCAAGAGAATCGGCGTTAATTTCTTTTCTAATTTCTTCGATAGAAAGCCTGGACGCGATCAGATCCTTGCGATCCGGCGTATCGATGCCATAGAAGCAAGGGTTTTTGAATGGAGGGGATGTAATACGTACATGCACCTCTGTCGCACCCGCTTCGCGCAGCAAATTGACGATACGCAGCGACGTTGTGCCGCGAACGATGGAGTCATCGATCATGACAACGCGCTTGCCTTCTACGACCTTGCGGACAGCAGACAGCTTCATCTTAACACCCTTTTCGCGCAGCGATTGGGAGGGCTGAATGAACGTTCTGCCGGTATATTTATTTTTGATCAAGCCCAGCTCATAAGGAATGCCAGTCTCTTCTGCATAGCCAATAGCAGCAGAAATACTGGAGTCTGGAACACCCGTAACGATATCAGCATCGACGAACGATTCAATCGCGAGCTCACGGCCCATACGTTTACGTGCGGAGTGAACATTAATACCGCTAATGTCGCTATCCGGTCTGGCAAAATAAATATATTCCATTGCGCACATCGCCCGGCGCGCAGATGGAGCAAAGTGCTCCTCACGCAAGCCGTCCGCTTCAAGCACGAGCAGCTCGCCCGGCTCAATGTCGCGCACATATTCGGCGCCAATTGTTTCAAAGGCGCATGTTTCCGAGGACAGCACATAGCCGTCTCCGATTTTGCCCATTACGAGCGGGCGCAAGCCATGCTGGTCAGTAGCCGCAATCAGCTTGTCATTCGTCATAAGGAGTACTGCAAAGCCGCCATTAAGCTTTTGCAAAGCTTGTTTTGCAGCGGTCTCGAAATCTTCGGTGGAACGGGCTATCAAATGTGCGATAACTTCCGTATCACTAGTCGTTTGAAAAATAGAGCCTTGACGCTCCAATTCCTCACGAATTTCAGGTGCGTTAATAATGCTTCCATTCGCAGCTACGGCAAGATCGCCGTCGCGATAGCGGAAAATAAGCGGTTGTGCATTTCCAGCTGCATCTTCTTCTCCCGAGCTTGGATATCGAACATGGCCAATTGCCCGGTCTCCCTGTAGCACCTCAAGCTTTTCCTTGTCGAACACTTCCTTGACAAGTCCAAGTCCGCGATGATAATGGAATTTGTTATGATCTGTTGTGTCAACAGTACATATTCCTGTGCTTTCTTCGCCGCGATGCTGCAGAGCATGAAGGGCATAGTAGGAAAGATTGCTGGCGTCCGGGATATTAAATATCCCGAACACACCGCATTCTTCTCTTAACTTATCAAAAATATCGTCACGGCCTATGCCTTCGTTATAATGATCCCCAGTCCAAAGCGGCGTCTGTTGAATTACTTCATCAGACATGGAATCGCATCCTTCCAAACCTTCTCGAGTTGTTGTACGGAAGATTGAATTGCAGATTTGCCGTTCACTTTAATAGCTACATCTTTGCCTGTTACTGTACCAATTTGTGCATGGACAACACCTTGCTCAGCAAGCAATGCTTGCAAAGCTGCTGCCTTGTCTGGTTTAGCCGAAAGCAGAATACGGGATTGTGATTCGCTAAATAGAAGATGGTCCGTACGAAGCTCGCTTTGCAGCTCGATTTGTGCGCCGATGCCGCCGCTCATGCTAGACTCTGCGATTGCAACCGCTAGGCCGCCTTCTGCAAGGTCATGTGCGGATGCGACAAGCCCTTGCTTAATTGCTGCAAGCACTGCATCCTGTGTCTTTTTCTCTACTGCCAGATCAATGACAGGCGGGCGTCCTGAAATTTTGCCGTCAAGCACATACTGCAGCTCGCTGCCGCCAAACTCCGCTTTAGTCTCGCCAAGCAGGATGACAACGTCGCCCTCTGCTTTAAAGCCCTGCGTAGTAATATGATCAATATCTTGCATCAGGCCGACCATACCGATAACCGGTGTTGGGAAAATCGCGCCCTCTGCATTTTCATTGTACAAGCTTACGTTACCGCCGATAACCGGCGTGTTTAGAGTTACACAAGCTTCAGAAATACCGTCCGCTGCTTTTTCAAGCTGCCAGAATACTTCCGGCTTCTCAGGATTTCCGAAGTTCAAGTTATCTGTAATCGCAAGCGGCTCTGCTCCTGAACAAACGATGTTGCGGGCAGCTTCCGCCACTGCAATACGTCCGCCAACCTCTGGATCAAGGTAAACATAGCGGCCATTGCAATCTGTTGTCATGGCCAGCGCTTTGCGTGTTCCATCTACCAATACAACTGCTGCGTCAGAGCCCGGTTGAACGGCTGTCGCTGTGCGCACCATATAATCGTATTGATTGTAGACCCATTCCTTGCTCGCTACTGTAGGAGAAGCAAGAACCTGCTCAAGCGCTTTGTTCAAGTCTGTAATTTCTGCAAAATCGGAGCTGTCCAGCTTGCCGTTTTCGCTGTAATAAGCAGGCTCAGCAGAAGAGTTATTGTACACCGGGCAATCATCTACCAATGCTTTAACCGGCATATCCGCTACTTCCTCGCCTTTGTGGAAAATACGCAAACGTCCGTCATCTGTTACTTTTCCAACTTTGGCACAAATAATGCCCCAACGATCAAAAATTTCTCTAGCCTGCGCTTCATGCTGCGGCTCGATTACGAATAGCATACGCTCCTGCGATTCGGAAAGCATCATTTCGTAAGCGGTCATACCCAGCTCGCGCTGAGGCACTTCATCCAAATAAAGCTCTAGGCCGTTGCCTGCTTTAGCTGCCATTTCTGCACTGGAGCAAGTAAGGCCCGCTGCACCCATATCTTGAATACCAAGCACGATGCCGGAGTTGATAAGCTCAAGCGTAGCTTCCATCACGAGCTTTTCCATAAATGGATCGCCAACCTGTACAGCTGTACGGTTTTTCTCGGATTCCTCAGACAGCTCAACAGAGGAGAAGGTTGCGCCGTGAATACCGTCGCGTCCAGTTGCAGGACCTACATAAAATACAGGATTGCCTACCCCTTTTGCTACGCCGCGCTGGATTTTGTCATGATCGATCAAGCCTACGCACATCGCATTAACAAGCGGGTTTCCTTCATAGCTTTCATTAAACATAACCTCGCCGGCAACCGTAGGGATGCCGATGCAATTGCCGTAGCCAGCAATACCGCCAACTACATTTTCGAACAAATATTTAACACGCTCATTCTCAAGGTTTCCGAAGCGAAGGCTGTTAAGCAATGCAATCGGACGTGCACCCATCGAGAAAATGTCACGGATAATGCCGCCAACACCTGTTGCAGCGCCTTGATAAGGCTCTACCGCTGAAGGGTGGTTATGCGATTCGATTTTGAAAACGACTGCTTGATTGTCGCCGATATCCACGATACCAGCACCTTCGCCTGGGCCCATAAGCACGCGCTCGCCAGTAATCGGGAACTTCTTAAGGATTGGCTTGGAGGTCTTGTAGGAGCAATGCTCCGACCACATTACGCTAAATACGCCGATCTCTGTATAGTTTGGCTTGCGTCCCAAAAAGCCGCAAATCAGATCGTATTCTTGATCTGTAACGCCAAACTGTCTGTAAATGCGCTCATCTGCGATTTGTTCTACTGTAGGCTCCTTAGCCGTTAATTGCTGTGCCATGTTGTTCCCTCCATGCTTTCAGAATCGATGTAAACATACGTTTGCCGTCGGCTGAACCAAGCAATGCATCCATCGCACGCTCAGGGTGAGGCATCATACCTACAACATTTCCAGCTTTATTCATAATTCCAGCTATATCATCCACAGAACCGTTAGGGTTTGTGCCATTTGCATAGCGGAACACAATTTGATTGTTAGTCTGCAATTCAGCAAGCGTTGCATCGTCGCAGTAGTAGTTGCCTTCACCATGCGCGATTGGAATCATCAGCTGCTCGCCTTCCGCATACTCGCTAGTAAAAGCGGTATTGCTGTTTGCAACAACAAGCGGCGTTTGATGGCAGCGGAATTTAAGTCCAGTGTTACGAATTAACGCACCTGGCAATAGTCCTGCTTCTGTAAGAATTTGAAATCCATTGCAAATACCGAGAATATATTTGCCTTGCTCGGCAGCTTTTTTCACTTCATTCATGACACCTGCAAAACGGGCAATCGCACCGCAGCGCAAGTAGTCGCCATATGAAAATCCGCCAGGTACAATAATTGCATCATATGCGGACAAATCTGTCGTTGTATGCCATACATAATCGACCTGCTCGCCGATTGCCTCTACTGCCTTGTAGCAGTCTATATCGCAATTCGATCCAGGAAACACGAGTACCGCAAACTTCATTGTCTTACCCCTCCAGTTCATAACGGTAATCTTCAACTACAGTGTTGGCAAGCAGCTTTTCACACATAGCTTTGACGCGCGCTTCAGCTTCTGCACGGTCATTCGTATCCAGCTCAAGCTCCATATATTTTCCAATGCGAAGCTTTGCTACCTCAGCAAATCCCATAGAATGTAGAGCGCCTTGTACGGCTGCACCTTGCGGATCCAATACGTTTTGCTTAATAGTGACATAAACTGTAGCTTTCATAATAGCCTCCTGAATGTTGTTTTAATATATCTTGATCGCTCACTTGGGAACGATTAAAACCGGTATACTATAAAAGAAAGTAATGCAAGGTGAACGGCTGTCGCCGTCCTTTCCTTTAACGAAGAAGGCGCGATTACATGAAATAAGCTGCCCTTCCACTTGGCCGCTAAAGCTCGGCTATTCCCAAAGCTTGGTTTCGTCAATCCAGCCCAGTGCTGCATCAACGGTGTCAGCCAGAACGTTGACATGCCCCATTTTACGATTATGAACGGCGTCTTTCTTGCCATATAGATGAAGCTTAGGCGCAACGCCTAATGCTGCTGCAGCCTCATCCGGCTTGCTGATTCTGTCCAACAGCGGCTCGACATGCTGACCGAGCACATTAACCATCACAACCGGCGACATTAACGTCGTATCGCCCAGCGGCAATCCGCAAACTGCTCGAACATGCTGCTCAAATTGCGAGGTGCGGCATGCTTCCATCGTATAGTGGCCGCTATTATGAGGTCTTGGTGCAAGCTCATTGACGTACAGCTCTCCGCTCGACTGGGCAAACATTTCAACGGCAATCAGCCCTACTACATCAAGCTTCTCAGCAATAGCGAACGCCAGTCTTTCTGCTTCCTTGCTCATCTCATCGCTTATTCTTGCCGGAACAATCGACAGATGCAAAATATTGTTTACATGTATATTTTCAGCTGCAGGGAACACCTTTACTTCACCGTTCGTACTGCGGGCTGCAATTACCGATATTTCTTTATCAAAACGGATAAATTGCTCTACGACGAGCTGAACGCCTGCTTTGGCAAGCGTATTGTAGGCTTCCTCCACTTCTTCCTCGCTTCGGATTACCCACTGCCCTTTACCATCATAGCCGCCCGTTGCTGTTTTCAGCACACAAGGCGTACCGAAGCGCTGCACAGCTGCAAGCAGCTCTTCACTGCTGCGCACCTCGCAATACGGGGCTACTGTCGCGCCCGCTGCTTCGATCGCTTCCTTCTCGCGAAGCCTGTGCTGGGTTGTAAACAGCAGCTTGCTGCCTTGCGGCACATAGGATTCGGCCATCAGCATCGCAGCAACTTCCGCATCTACATTTTCGAATTCGTAGGTGATGACAGCTGACCGTCCTGCAAGCTCCTTGGCAGCTTCGCGGTCATTGTAAGCCGCTACGATCTGGTCCGCAACTTGGCCCATCGGGCTGTCTGGCGTAGGATCAAGCGCTACAAAGCGGTAGCCCATTGCGCTGCCTGCCTGTGCCACCATCCTGCCAAGCTGTCCGCCGCCCAGCATGCCGATTGTGCTTCCCGGCTTAATGACTTTACTCATAGCGTTTCACTGCTTTCCAGCACTTCCTGCTTGATTCTTTCTCTTCTTGCCGCAGTGCGAGCTTGTATCTCTGGATCGAAAGCGCCAATGATTTGTGCTGCCAAAAGTCCCGCATTCGTTGCCCCGGCGTTGCCGATAGCTACAGTCGCTACAGGTATTCCGCCTGGCATTTGCACGATAGACAGCAAGGAATCCATGCCGTTTAAATTCGATGATTTCACGGGAACGCCAATAACCGGCAATATCGTCTTTGCAGCGACCATGCCGGGCAAATGTGCAGCCCCTCCAGCTCCGGCGATGATCACTTTAAGACCGCGCTCTACAGCTGTTTCTGCGTATTCAAACATTAAGTCTGGCGTACGATGCGCCGAAACTACTTTCTTCTCATAAGGAATGGATAGCTCATCCAGTACGTCGCAAGCCAGCTTCATTGTATCCCAATCTGACTTGCTGCCCATAATGACGCCCACTTGTACAGACATGCACGCATACCTACCTTCTTAATGTTGGGTATAAGGATAAACGGCTCCGCCGTCCTTTAGACTGGCGCGTTTACCGTTGAAATATAAGAACAGATATAAAGTTTCAAAACTTATACTTTCTTATATTTTAAAAAATCTAAAAGGTCCTGTCAGCAATCAGATCAGAAATGCCGCAGGACATGAGCAGATGCGTATGGAACATGCTGCCTCGTGAAGAAGCTGGTGCAGTTTCTTCAGCATGTGTCGCTCACGCATCATTAGAATCGACAAAAACAGACATGCTTAGCCATCAACAAAAAAGCTAAAGGCTATGCTTTACTGTCAAACAGTCTTTTCTGCTCGTAGTCCAGAAAATGCGGTTTCCGGGTAGAAACGATCGGGCCTATCCCGAACATATACGAGATTGCTTCGACTATAGCGGCAAGTCCGCCATAATTCTATTTTATTTTAATCCATTTCTGCGATCTATGTCAATAAAATACGAACATTAAAGTCTTGTTAATTATTAAAGTTCGTCTTTTAGCAATTAACAGCAACTTTCTTTTCCAAAACTATCATTTTCTTAGCACATGGCTAATAGAATTTATATAGAAATGATCTATTTTCAGGAGGCTTGATGCTGTTGCTCATCCATACCGTAAAAAGAGGAGACTCGCTGTGGTCGCTATCTCAGCATTATAACGCGCCTTTGCAGCAAATTGCTGCTGCCAACGGTCTGACGCCTTCAAGCACACTAATGTCCGGTCAAGCTGTCATCATACCTGGCGAGACGCGGCATACATCCCACCGAGTAGCTGTTGGCGAAACCTTATGGTCGATCGGCCAGCTTTACGGCGTAACGCTTCAAGAGCTGCAAGAGGCTAATCAGCTGCGCAATCCTGCACTTATTGTGCCTGGCCAAGAGCTGAATATTCCAAGCCGAGTGAAACCAGTCATCGAAGTAAATGGCTACACGGAATTATTTGATTCTGCCGGGGCGCGCATTATAGATGAAGCCGGAGGGCATCTTACCCATTTAAGCCCCTTTAGCTATAGAGTAAAAATGGATGGCTCACTGTCCGAGCTTGACGATAGCTCCATCATCCATCACGCATATTTAAAGAAAACGATGCCAATGATGGTTATTACTAATTTCGACAACAGTATTTTCAATTCGCATATCGTGCATGCTATATTGAATCACACCATGCTGCAGCAAAAACTGATCCATCAAACACTCGCTACTATGCACGCAAGAGGCTACACTACGCTTCATATCGATTTCGAATATGTACTTCCCCAGGATCGGACTGCTTACAACAACTTTTTGCAAATGGTCGTCGATGCGCTTCATCCTTATCGCTATCGTGTTTCTACAGCTCTAGCTCCTAAACTTTACGCGGAGCAAGCAGGATCGTTATATGAAGCACATGATTATGAGGCACATGGCCGAATCGTGGACTTCGTTATTTTGATGACCTATGAATGGGGCTGGTCTGGAGGCGCGCCGCGGGCGGTTGCTCCAATCAACGAAGTGGTGAAGGTGCTGAACTATGCGCTCAGTGTTATACCGCCGGAAAAAATATTGATGGGCGTTCCGCTGTACGGCTATGATTGGACTCTCCCCTATGTGAAGGGCGGCCGGCTGGCCCAGGCAATAAGCTCGGATGAAGCGATCCGGCGCGCTGCGGAATACAGTGCTGAAATTCAATACGATACAGAATCTCAATCGCCTTATTACATGTATATAGATGAGCATGGCAGGGAGCACATCGTCTGGTTCGAGGATGCCCGAAGCATCCAGGCCAAATTCGATGCCGTTAAAAGCTACAGGCTGCGTGGGATAAGCTACTGGGTGCTGGGATTGTCGTTTACGCAAAACTGGTATGCTTTGGAGTCCAATTTCACGGTGAAAAAGCTAATATAGGTGTGTGATGGTCACTGGACAAAAGAGCTGGTTTGTGCTGAATCGGATTGAGCTAGTTATCGATTTCTTAAAATCTCGATGCAGTTTTTTCAGGCCGTTGAAAAACGCTAACGGAACTGAGGAGGGTGTCGATTAATTGTGGGCAACGATTGGCAAGCAAAAAGAAAGGGAACGAAGAGCAAGTTTGGGAATGGAGAAGCGGCAGCGTCCGCCTTTGTAGGCCAATTTTATCTTATGCAGGGGTTATTTCATCAAAAAAATTGGACTACAACAGCGGTCGGAATCCCAAACTTGATCGTAGTAACATCCCTTTTGATTGCTTATTGCCCTATTCACAATTAACCGACACCCTACTAAGACACGCTATTGTACGGAAATCAGCTTATTCTAAAATCTAAAGGAACTGAGAAAACCTTATTTACTCAAAATCACTACCTAAACGTGGAAAGATCACCTATAGCGCACTACAGTTCCGTTACAGTTTTAAAACACCTTTTTTTTGCTAAATAGAGCTTTTCAGTTCCGTTACAATTCTAAACAGCTGGCATTACGACTTTTGCTCGGTTATTTAACTCCTACAATGAATCGACGGCTTCCCGCTTACTGCTTCAGGTCTGTTATCCGGGCTATTAAGCCGTTGCGGAGCTTTTTCAACAGCCTGAGAAAATGTAGTTAGTTCAAAAGAGTGGCGGCCTGCAAGCTCCCACGCACCCTGCCTACTTCTATAAAAGCCTCAGAAAGCTGGAAATTCATTGTGAAGTAAACATCATTTCCCAAGTCTAACCAGCACCGCTGTCCTTTGTAAAAATAAAAGCTGCGAGCCAAGTCTAAACGGAAAGCCCCCATGAAAAAGGGAGGCCCCAAGACTGGCACGCAGCTTTTATGTTATTCTACCCAGCTCGTTACCTCATGAGCGGCCTTGCGCGTCGAGGTTTTATCCGGCAAGTCGGAGTAGCCCAGGTAGACTAGCGCAATAAGCTCCTCTTTGTCAGCAAGCTGGAATGTTTGCTTCATCGCATCGTGATACATGGGAGCGCCAGAACGCCAAATCGCGCCTAGGCCTCTTACATGCGCGGCAAGCAGCAAATTTTGCACCGCACTGTGCGCAGCAGCCAATTCTTCCTTATAGATGGCTCTCGGGTCATCTGACGGCGAGCATACCGCCGCAATAATAACCGGAGCGCGCTTCGCCTTCATATGCTCCTTGGCATGAAGCTCCTCCAGCTGCTCGCCAGCCAGCTCAGGATTCATCACTGTTGCTACATTGGCATAGCCTCGTCCGAGCAGGCTGCGGCCTTCGCCGGTCATGACGATAAATCTCCACGGCTGCGTATTGTAATGGCTTGGCGCCCAGCATGCAGCTTCAATTATTTCTTCTATTAAATGGCGCGGAACCGCTGCTTGCTTAACTCTTCCAATTGAACGGCGCGATCTTATCGCTTCATCCAATGACATTGACGGAGCCGTCGCTTCCTTTGACGCTAATCCAGTTTCTCTCTCCATGTGTCGTTCCCCCTACTCCCTGCTGATCAAGACAATTCTAGAAACTGTAGTTTCATTGTTACTTTCCATCCTCAAACAATTGCCTGTACTGTCCGTAGCCTTCTTCCTCCAGCTTATCCTTCGGTATAAAACGGAGTGCGGCCGAATTGATGCAATAACGCTGGCCAGTTGGCTGCGGCCCGTCATCGAACACATGCCCAAGATGAGAATCCGCTTCCTTGCTGCGCACCTCTACCCGAACCATAAAATGACTCGTGTCCGTATGCTCCGTAATAGACGAACCATGCAGCGGCTTCGTAAAGCTCGGCCAACCGCAGCCCGCGTCATATTTATCTCTGGAGCTGAACAATGGCTCACCCGATACAATATCTACATAGATGCCCTCATCCTCAAGATCCCAATATTCCCCGGTAAAAGGACGCTCTGTTCCGTTATTCTGAGTAACATGATATTGAATATCCGTCAAACGCCCGCGCAGCTTGTCCATATCCTTTTCCATACGCCAATGCTTTTGAATAAAGTTGTCTCGGCCTGAGCCTTTACGGTACATTTTATACCGCAGCGGATTCGTCTTATAATATTGCTGATGGTAATCTTCAGCCTGATAAAAAGTGGTTGCCTCTGTTATCTCCGTTACAATAGGTCGGTCAAATCTGCCAGACGCTTCCAGCTGCTGCTTGGATGCTTCCGCCTGCTGACGCTGCTCCTCTGTATAGTAGTAAATAGCCGTACGGTAGGAAGCCCCGCGGTCATAAAACTGGCCGCCTGCATCGGTCGGGTCAATTTGCCTCCAAAATACATCTAACAGCTTTTCATATGGAAAAATAGTTGGATCATACGTAATATGAACGGCTTCAGCATGTCCTGTCGCTTCCGAGCATACTTCCTCATAAGTCGGATTTTCTGTATGACCGCCTGTATATCCAGATACGACTGAAATAATACCCGGTTGCTCCTCAAATGGTGAAACCATACACCAGAAGCAGCCTCCAGCGAACATCGCTTCTGCCCGGTGCGTCGATTGCGGCTGATTCATTGCGATCCCTCTCTTTCATAATTCCTTGGACATGAACTTCTTATATCTATTATACTTCAAGGCCTGCCAACCTCAAAGCCCAACAGCAAGGGGGGAGACAGCAAGCCGATAAGCATGATGCAAATAGTCTAAGCACCATACTTTACCATCGAAAAAAGTGAGACAGTCCCTTGCCACCTTTGTTACAATAAAACGACAAAAGGCTTCCGTGGCGGCGGCTATCCCGATTTGCCCGCAACCTTTTAACGGAAAAAGCGTCAAATATTTAGAAAGGCGTATTCGCTCGGGACTTACATATCTTTTGTTCAAATATAATCATTTATTAGTGCTTGCTCTTTTGAAATGACTTATATTTCTTGAAGATGCTCACCCTCATAGCGGATTGAGGGGCAGATTCTTCTTGGTTCATCTACACTTCTACGGTACAACTACAAGATGAGGTGATTCAAGATGACTGAACTGCAAACCGAAACACAACAACCTTCACGAAGCCCTGCTGCTTATCCTCGAAAAAAACGCGATCCGATAGCTCTTGCTATATTTATTGCCATATGGCTCCTCTTGATCGGCGGCGGCATTTTTGGCGCCAAATGGTATGGCGATCATACCCGGCAACAAATTGCCTCTGCCATTGAAGCGCAGACCAAATCAGAATTATTGGCTTTACAAGAAGCCTACGATGATAAACTCGCTGAGCTGGACAAGCAATACGAAGTACGCATGACCGAATTGACAGGAAAAGTAGATGCACTTAACGAGCTGCTTACCTTTACCAAAGATAACGCAGACAGCAAAACGGATAATAGCAATAAGCTGTATACCCAGCTTAATGAAGTGAAGAAACAGTTGAACGAACTTAAGAAAAATCTGGATGTCCTGAAATGAATAGAACGATCAAACAGTTTAATCGTACTATGCTGCTTGCCTGTACGCCTTTCATAGGCGCTTTGATTTGGCTGCTTTCGATTAATCCGTCCGTCACTTTGTCATCTGACGAAATGAAGCCAAATTTATTGTCCTTATCCCAGCATACGATGGATACAAGCTTGCATGAGCAAACGTTATCCCAGCTTGATAATGCCGCTATTACTGCCGAGGCTACTCAGCAGGCGATACATAAGCAGCTTCAGCTTTATCAAAACACGAATGCTGCCATGAAGGATATTGCGCACACAGCTGCCACGCAAGCCGAGCGTCCTTTAAAGCTGTATGACCAAAAAATTACAAGCAAGCTGGGCAAGCCCGCTTCAACGATCAACTCAGACAAGCTGCGCGCACAGCTTTTTTACAGCAAGGAAAGCAAATTTAACAGCTACCTTGTCAAAATCAAGCTGAAATCCGACGATGCCATGACTATGGTGCTTGGAGGGAATGAGCCTGGAAAAGCCCGCACGACGCTGGAGGCTGTTCAGCAGCATAAAGCTGCAGTCGGTGTTAATGCAGGCGGCTTTGCTGACAGCAAAGGCAAGCGTTATCCGCTCAGCACAACCGTTATTGACGGCCAATATATTAACGGCGGCTTCGAAGCCAGCTATTCGGATCTGTTCTTTGTCGGACTGAACAGCAGCAACAAGCTGATTGGCGGCAAATTCGCATCTAAGCAGCAGCTGGACAAGCTTAATCCGAAATTCGGCGCTTCATTTGTCCCTGTACTGCTCAAAAATGGCGCTGCCCAAACGATTCCCGACAAATGGAAAACGAGTCCAGCACGCGCACCGCGAACCGTAATTGCCAGCTACAAGGATGATCAGCTGCTGATTTTAGTAACTGACGGCTACAACAAAGCCGGCAGTGTCGGAGCTACGTTAGAGGAAATACAAACTCTACTAAAAGGCTACGGCGTTATCGACGGCTACAATTTGGATGGGGGAGGCTCCTCCACACTAGTTTTCAACGGAAAGGTTATTAACCATCCTTCAGACGGTCAGATGCGCAAGCTGCCTACCCATTTCTTATTTTTCAAATAGCTCTTATAAAGGTTGAAAACATATACTTTCCTATATTTTTAAAATAAAGCCATTGCCTTATTGCATCGCTAGATGCTTTAAAGCAATGGCTGCTTTTATTTGCTGAAGCTCTAATTCCTTTTTGATTAAAAGGCTTTCCGCTTCCCTTTGCGAAATGAATTCAAATCGGAACGCATCGCCCGGCTTCAGCTGGGCAAGCTTAGGCAAATCGGCCGCGCATACATGTGCAATTCGCGGATATCCGCCCGTCGTCTGGCGATCAGCAAGCAGAATGATCGGCTGACCGTTAGGCGGCAGCTGGACAGTGCCTGTTGCGACCCCCTCTGACAGCAGCTCAATTGGCCGTTCGAGCTGAAGCGCCGCCCCTTCCACCTTGCTGCCCATGCGATCTGATTGCATGCCTATTTTAAAGGCCGTATACAAAAGCTCCATCTTGCTTTTTTCCGTAAGCCATTCAAAATGCTTGCCAGTTATAACCCGAATGAGAGCCGGATTATGCCTGCCATCATAGGCAGCCGAATCAGCATGCCAGTCAGAAGCAGACAGGCTGCTGCCCGCTTTCATCCGTTTAAGCAGCTTGATTTGCATAGTGCTTGCTTTGACATCGTCGCTGAGCAGCTCGATTCGATCACCGCTTTGCAATGCTCTGCCCTGCAGCCCTCCGAGTTCTCCGCGCAAATAAGTGCTGCGGCTTTGCAGCACAGGTTGAACATCTATTCCACCGCCGATTGCGATGTAGGCGCGGCAGCCTGCCCGATTGCTGCCAAAGTGAATCGTCGATCCTGCTCTAACTGCTACCGGACGCCATAATGGCAATCTTTCGCCATCCACCGCCGCTGACATATCCGCTCCGCAAACAGCAAGCAGCAGCGTTCGTTCAGCCTTTAGCTTTGCCCCGCAATAAGTCAATTCAATGACTGCTTCCGTTTCCTTATTGCCAACCAGCCAATTGGCAATCCGCGCTGCGGGCAAATCCATGGCTCCGCTGGGGCTCACGCCATATTTTTGATAACCGAATCGGCCAAGGTCCTGAACCATCGCCTGCATGCCCGGCTGTAAAATATACAAACTCAACGTCCACTCCCCCTTTGCCGCTCATAGCTTATCTCAGCTTGCACCCACGGTCTCCGCAGCTATCGCAGCGTATTGCTCAGGCGTAATGGGCTCGAAGCGCAGCTTGATGCCTGCCTGCAAATAGGAGGGTGGCTCCTTCGCAGCATCAAACAGCTTAACGGGCGATCTGCCTATCAGCTGCCAGCCTCCCGGAGTAGCATACGGATATATGCCCGTTTGCCCGCCTGCAATACCTACACTGCCAGCCGGAATTTGCAGCCGCGGCTCGGCCCGCCGAGGTGTCGCAAGCTGTTCCGGCATGCCGCCCAAGTATGGAAAACCTGGCACAAAGCCTATCATATAGACCAAATAATCTGTCTCAGCATGCAGCTTGATGACTTCATTCTCAGTAAGGCCGCAATGCTTTGCAACAAACGGCAAATCAGGTCCATACTCGCCGCCGTAGCAGACAGGAACTATTACTGGCAAAGCAGCCTTGATTGATGCTTGATGCGAATCAAAATTTTCATTAGAGAGACTATTTTGTAAAATGTAATCCAGTCTTTTGCTGATGGTCTCGTATATAGTTAAGTGCTGCTTCTCGGCTGCTCTCCTGCTTTTGTATACTGCAAAGGGATCATAATGAATCGTAACGGCTGCGTAGCTCGGCACCGCTTCTATCCAGCCTGCAAAAGGATGCTGTTCCAAATGCTCGCTCATCCGCATGACCTTATAATGAACATACTCGTCAATACGCTCTCCCAAGCGAATAATAACAGCGCATTCTCCCAACGGCTCGATTTCATATACATCCTGCATGCATTCTCCTCCTATCGCTACATGGTGGCCGTGCTGTCCTATACTAGGCCTTGCACAACAATACCTGCCTGTTCCAGACCGCTGCGCAGCTGCTTCATATAATTCAAAGCGTACGGCGTGTCGCCATGCACACATATCGTGTCCGCTTTCAGCTTAATAGTCACTCCGTCCCGAGTTTGCGTTTCTCCGGCGACAGCCATGCGAACAGCCTGCTCGGCGGCAATCGCACGATCATGAATAACTGCCCCGGCCATCCCCCTCGGCGTCAGGCTTCCGTCTTGCTCATAAGTCCGATCGGCGAACACCTCGCTCGCGCTTCTCATCCCGATTCTATCGGCTGCATGAATCAGCTCGCTTCCAGACAAGCCGTATAGGATAAGCTCGGCATCCACCTTATACACTGCATTAACAATGGCCTCAGCCAGCTTGCGTGATCTTGCCGCCATATTGTACAAAGCGCCATGCGGCTTTACATGCCGGACAATTCCGCCTTCTGCCTTGGCAAAAGCGCTAAGTGCTCCCAGCTGATATACTGTCATATCAAAAGCTTCCTGCGCCGTAATTTGCATTTCCCTGCGCCCAAAGCCGATCAAATCCGGCAGTCCCGGATGAGCGCCAATTGCAACATTATGCTGCACAGCAAGCTTCACCATCGCCCGCATCGTCGCCGCATCGCCCGCATGAAATCCGCACGCTATATTAACAGAAGTAATCTGCTCCATAATTTGATGGTCAAGGCCAGGATCGCCAATGCGATAGACGCCAAACCCTTCGCCCATATCACAATTCAAATCAATCGTTTTCAACCAGCCTCGCTCCTTTCGCTTTATCGATTCATTATGAATAAGGTTACATAAGATAGAAGGCTACTACGATCAAGTTGGGCTTCCGACCGCTGTTGTATTCCAATTTTTTATATTACATAAAACCTATAAAGGTTAAAATTGGCCTACAAAGGCGGACGCTGCCGCTTCTCCAGTCCCAAGCTTGCTCTCCGTTGCCCCTTCTTATTGGTTATAAATAGTTGTCCATAATGAAACGATAGCTTTCCTGACTACCCTTATATTAATCGAAAAAACTCGACTCGTCATCCTTGCTAAAACAGCAACAAGCCAACAGCCGCCTGTATTGGAGCCATTGGCTTGTTGTCTATTCTAAATGAGATTGGCGTCGGCAAAATCGATAAAGCAGCGCCAATCATATTCTGTTAAATCGTGATCCCCTGTTCGTAGATGATAACCTAGCCTCTCACTGCTAATAGGGGTTTCAGCAGCAGGCATAGTTTCCGCGCCTATCCCATCATAGCCGTGCAATTTGTAAATCGGCTGTACTGCAATAAGTGATAAAAATTCTGATTCAGGGTCTGCCCAGCTATCCTCGGTTGCGCTGGATACATAGAGCAGGCGAGGAGCGATAAGTCCTAGCAGCATATGCTGGTCAACTGGAAGCTCATCCTCGCGATCATTGTACTGCTTATAATTTTCGGCAAACCAATGAGGAAAGGAAGCGTTGATATGGCTAATTCGTTCTCCCTGCTTGCCTCTGGACAGCGCCGCTCCGGTGCAGCCAGAATTATTGCTTACGACCATTGCGAAGCGCTCGTCCTCGGCGCCGGCCCATAAAGCTGTTTTTCCGCCGCGGGAATGACCGGCTAAAGCAATTCGGCTCGCATCAATAGCCGCTTCCTCCTCCAGCGCATCCATCACGCGAGATGCTCCCCATGCCCACGCCGCTATCGTGCCCCATGCATCGCCTGGCCGCTTATCCAGCGGCGGGTCGAACAAGCCATGCACACCGTTGCGAAATTCATCATGCACATCCGGGTCTACATCCTCTACTTGAAAAACAGCGGCTGCATATTCTCGCTCAATCAACAGCTCGGCCGGCCAAAAGCCGCTTAATTGCTTGCGATCGGGATCCGCAACGGCTGTACCCCGATTATTAATAAGAACAAACGCAGGAACAGGCTTGTCTGCCTTAGCAGGAATAAACAAGACAAACGGGAGCTTACCTGTGCCGCCTGGCCCTTCATATTGAATTTCTATTTTTTTACGTACAGCTAATCCGTCCATCATCAGATCTTCCGCTTTTACCGCTATACGCATCGATTCCGGACGGCGAACAGGAGTCCTGCCATACACATGCGTACGAAAAAGCTCGACTAATTCCTTTCTGCGTTTCTGCGCCCATTCATCTTTGTTGCTGACTATTCCGCCTCCAGCATTCAACAAAATATTAGGCAATTGCTTCAGTCTTTGATTCATGCTTATCCTCCCAACCCATTTCAGCATTGAAAAAAATCGGTGAATCATAGAAGCAACGAAGTGCTATGATCATCCGCCATAACTATCGTCCTTGTAAACATAACATAAGTGCCGCAGAATAATAACCTCCATTTGTGATGCTATGCTTTTTTCTGCAATAAAAAAACGTGCAGCAATCGCCAATGCGACTGATGCACGTTTTGATAGTCAGGTTAAGCTGATATTTCATCTTTTTTATTTTTATCCCTCGTCCAAGGTGTCCCAAGCAGCGGAAGCGCCCAGCGGTCAAGTCCGTACCAGCCTGCGTTTTTCCAAGCTAGAACTAGCCAAGTTGCAAGAATAAACAATAAAGGATTTGTGCTTAGTGTACCTGCGAACAAGAAGCTGACGTTCATAAGTGCTCCGAAAAATGCTGCAATCCCTGTTAGAAGACCTAAGATAAGTCCCAAACCTACTAGCAATTCGCCAAAAGCAACCATATAACTGAATACTTTTGCATTTGGTATAACAAAATTTTCAAGGAAAGATGCATACCAGCCAGTTACATCTCCGCCTTCTTGCGATTTTGCAATAGCGCCTCCCAAGAAGCCTTTTAGTGCCGCACCGGCATTATCCCCTGTCCAGGCATCAGAATTAACTTTTTTCCAGCCTGCTGTAATCCATGCATATCCGAGATACAAACGTACTACCAGCCAGATTAGACCTGCTCTCGTGCTGCTGAATAGAAATCGCGATACCGGATTCTCTGGGATATTAATTTCTTTGTTCATAAATGATTACCTCCGTAACTTGTGGTCTTGGTTTCATTATACTGTGGCAAATTTTAGGGTGATGTGATAAATGTCACACAAGTACAATTATACTATTTACATAACTTTACACAACACTTATAATATTAAATATAAAATGATATATATCGAATGATATTAGTAAAAGGATGGAAGCTTAATGGCGCCGAAAACAAAGTTTACAAAAGAACAAATTATTGATGCTGCCTTCGACATTGCTTCCTCAGAGGGCTTTGCAGGCATTACTATACGCAGCGTTGCAGCGAAGCTGGGGAGCTCCATTGCCCCTATTTATGTAAATTTTAAAGACACTGAGGAATTGCTTGAAGCTGTAATCGAAAAGACGCTTATGATCAGCAAACAAATACTGCAGGAGCAGCAATCCGGCGATCCATTCAAGGACATCGGCATGGCCAGCCTGTTATTTGCCAAGAAGTACAGCGTGCTGTTTCTAGAACTTATTAACTCCAAACATCCTTTATTGAAACAGCAGCATAGCAGCGGCGGCTTTTTAATTGAGCATATGCGAAGCGATCCGATTTTCAGCCGCTTATCAGACGAACGGCTGGAGCTAATCTTGTTGAAAATGAAGCTTTTTCATACAGGCATTTCCGTGATGGCCGCAAGCAATCAGCTGCCTGACGCCTTTGAGGATGAAGCTCAGCTTGCCGCTTTGCTTAATAGTACAGCGATCGACTTGATCGTCGCTGCTCATGTGCAAAATGAAAAAACTATCGAGCAGCTAATACAACAATATGGAGGGCCGCTATGAGAGATGAGTTTGGCAGGGCCAATAAGATTGTTATTATTACAGGAGCAAACTCCGGCATTGGAAAAGCAGCAGCCATCCAATTCGCCAGCAATGGCTGGCATGTCGTTATGGCCTGCCGGGATACATTGTCGAGCGCTGCTGTCATGCATGAAATCATGGAGCAAACAAAATCAACTCACGTTAGCTTACTTCAGCTCGATGTCTCCTCCTTTGCATCCATTCACCAATTCAATGAGCGTCTACGTGAACATTATGATCATATCGACTGCATTATTCATAATGCGGCACATTTTAAGCATGGCCAGCGCCAATGGCAAGGCAGCGTTGACGGGATCGAGCTGACTTTTGCAGCAAACACATTCGGCCCTTTTTTATTGACTCATCTGCTGCTCGACCTTCTGCAAAAATCCGATGACGCACGAGTGCTTCATGCTTGCAGCACCAATATTAAACACTTCTTTGATCCGAAGCGCTCCATTGAATGGAATTTAATCGCAAACACTAATAGTGACGCTTCTCAAGCCCGCCCTTACAACTCCTACAAAATGTATGGTGACTCCAAAATGGCTTTATTCATGCTTACTCGCAAAATGGCGGAAGAATGGAAACCGTATGGCATCAAAGTTAATGCGCTGCAAATATCCGGCGTGCGTATGTCAAAACGTACGTTAAGAAATCTAAGCGGTCTTTGGAAATTAGCAGCCCATATGCAAAACCTGATATTTCCGTTGCCCGATGCCATGGCGAATAACTATTATGAAATATGCAGCAACGCTAAGTTCAAAGAGATGAGCGGACAGCTGTTTAATGATAAACTGGGTATTATTCAGCCTGCAGAGCTCAATGTAAAGCTTACCGAAAGAATCAAGTATATTGTCGGATCCAATCATTATCCGAGTTATGCTTTAGATAGCGGTCGGACGGATCAGCTGTGGAGACTGTGTAATGAAGTATGTTTGGCACGGTAGCGGGTTACGGTCATTCGTCGAATTCCGTTCGTGAAGGCGCACAGTCAGTTCGTATACGCATTGTCTGCTTCGTCGTCAAAATCATTTTCAATTCGCTAGTTGTCTCTTTCCTACAAACCAGCTATAATTTTAATAATTCGTAACAAATGGATATGGTCGTAAAGAAAACGCCGCTTCTCAAAAGGACTGCCTTAATAGGTGTTCCCTTGTGAAGTGGCTTTTTGTATTTTCTAAAATAAAAATCGGAGGTTAAGATGATGTCCAAATTTGAGGAGTACTATTTGCAATGGCTGCAGTCGAATATTAACATTGATAAAAATCCACGTAGACGAGAGCTTCTGGAAAAAGGGCTTGGCCATGGTACTATTGAGTTTCTCCGCATGGTCTGGTTTCCTGCTATCGGTAACTTTAATGATCTTTATCCTGAGTGGGAAATACGTGATTTTAGCAATGGATACCGTTATATTGACTTGGCCTACATGCCAGCTGGAGCTAAAGGCGGAATAGAAATTCAAGGCTACGGTCCTCATGCAAGGGATCTTGATGTACGCAGATTTAAAGACTTATGTCGCCGCCATAGCTTGCTTGCACTTGATGGCTGGACTTTTTTGCCTATCGCCTATTTATCCATTATCGATGAGCCAAAGCAATGTCAGCAGATGGTGCTTGCCTTTATTGGGAAATTTATTTCAATCGATGTATCGAACCAATTAAATTGGCTGGAAGCTGAAACTGTCCGCTTTACTCGCCGTTTGTTGCGGCCTATTACACCAATAGAGCTAGCTGCACATTTACGAGTGTCTGATCGGACAGCACGACGCGTTCTTAGTAGACTAGTTGAGGTTGGATTGTTGGAAAGTGCAAGTGGTAAACAAAGAATTAGAAGTTACAAGCTACGTTTGCAATAATGGCGTTTAGTGGGGGCTGAGCTAACGTTTGATTATATTTGGCGGTCACTGGTTCCGCTATTTGCCTTAAAAACACTATTTGTGGTGTTTCGCGGACACTGGTTCCGTTATCGGCCCATTTCAGGTCCGTTTTTGGGTTAGTTTTCGTACAATAGCGGAACGTGTGTCACTTTTAACGAGCAAATGAGGGGATTTCGGCTCAATAGCGGATCGCTGTCCAGGTATTCGTTACTTGCGGCGTTTGCGTTCTTCTGACGGTACTGACGGTACTAACAGCCTTTTTGCATCAGGTCACTGTGTACGTTCGCGTACTTCTGGCGGTCACTCGTTCGCAATTCGCACGTTACGCAAACTCATCCGCAAAAAAACCAGGATACGTTTCAAGAACCATCCTGGCTTAGTTATATATCTGCTTGTTTAATAGATACGCACCCTAGCATATCGATTTATCTGCTTTTATCTGCTTTCATGCTTTTATCTGCTTTTATCTGCTTATTACTCAAAAGAAAGTATGCCTGTCGTATGCAGCAATACTAGAACCATTAGCACTGGCGCGATATAGCGTATCATAAACAGCCATAGTTTGAACCAGCCAGCTTGAAGCCCGGTCGCTTCGGCCGCTCTCTTCCAGCGATAGCCCGCAAAAACAATTACCGCCAAACCGCCTACCGGAAGCATTACATTCGAAGTAATGAAATCGACCCAATCAAACACTGACTTACCGCCAATAACAAAGCCTGGCACTGCACCAAAGGATAACGCCGAAGGAACGCCAAGCACAAAAATAATAGCACATACTGCAATAACAGATTTCGGCCGGCTCCAGCTAAAACGTTCCATTACATAAGAAACTGGCACCTCCAGCACGGATACTGCAGAAGTTAATGCGGCAAATGCCAGCAAAATAAAGAACAATCCTCCGAACATGGCGCCAAACGGCATAGCCGAAAACGCAGCAGGCAAAGCAACAAAGACTAGCGATGGCCCTTGATCGGGCGCTATGCCGAAAGAAAACGTCGTTGGGAAAATAATTAAGCCGGCGATAAAGGCATAAACCAAATCGCCTGCTGCAATAGCGAGTGTTGCTGTTCCGAGCGACTGCTCCTTACGGACATATGAACCATAGGTTAATAAAATCCCCATTCCCAGCGATAGCGAGAAGAAGGCATGCCCTAACGCAACTAAAGCCGATTCCGCAGACAGCTGTGAGAAATCAGGGTTAAGGAAAAAGGAAACCCCTTTGTTCGCGTTTGGAAGCGTAACCGCCCTGACCATTAATATAACGAGCAATGCAACCAAGCCCGGAATAAGAATTTTATTAAACTTTTCAATGCCTTTAGCTACCCCCAAAATGACAACGCCGCCAGTTATAACAATGGAGATGAATTGCCATACGATTGGCAGGTAACCTGAAGTAAATGTGCTGAATTGATAGGCAAAATCTGAGCTTTTAAATAAATTGCCATTAAATGCCCACAACGCATAATGAAGCGTCCAGCCTGTAACAACAATATAAAAGGTTAAGATTAAAAATGGCGCCAGCACTTGCAGCAATCCGGCACCTTTCCAGGCACGTCCGCCGCCAGCCCGTACAAACGCAGTTGCCGCGCTCCCTCGGCCGCTTCGGCCTATGGCAAGCTCTGCTAACAGTACAGGCAATCCAATAACTATCAAGCACACTACAAATAATAGAAAAAAGGCCGCTCCGCCGTTTTCACCAGTAATATAAGGGAACTTCCACATATTTCCCAGGCCGACTGAACTGCCTATCGCTGCAAAAATAAAGCCAACAGACGAAAAGCGCTCCGTCTTTTGGTTTAGCTGAAGGGTACTTTGTTGTTTTTGTTTGATCATACTCACGGCTCCAAGCTTTCAGTAATATTCTAGCTTATGACTTCCACCATTATATATCGATTTGCTATTTTGGGCTACCTGTCTATTAATGGGTGACTTTTCACCAGCTAGAGCAAATAAATGGACAAAAGCCGAAAACGATCAGATTTGAACAAAAAAAGCAGCGCCGGCCCAGCGCTGCTTTTTTTTGCGAAATTACATAAATACGTATCTGCCAATAATAAGGATTGCAAGCACCCACATAATCCAGTGGATTTGATATTTGCCTTTGCCAGACAAATTAGCAACCGCAGCAAGTACTACATAAGCAACGATACCGAAAGAAATACCGTTTGCAATGCTGTAAGTAAATGCCATGAACGCTAGCGTAAAGAAAGCTGGAATAGCGTGCACCATGTCTTGGAAATCAATTTCTTTAACAGACTGCATCATCAACACGCCAACGATAATCAATGCAGCGGATGTAGCAGCACCTGGAACAAGCGCAACAAGCGGCGACAAGAAGATCGCTAGCAAGAAGCAAATTCCAGTAGTAACCGCAGTCAGACCAGAGCGTCCGCCTTGTGCAATACCAGCGGAGCTTTCAACGAAAGCTGTTACTGTACTTGTACCTAGAACAGCACCGCCGCTTACGCCGATCGCGTCAACAAGCATCGCTTTACCAACGCGTTTTTTGCCTTTTTCTTTGTCTTTCATAATACCGGCACGGTTAGCTGTACCGATGAGTGTACCGAATGTATCGAATAGCTCTACGAAAGTAAACGTAAGAACTACTGTAATAAGACCAACTTCAAACACACCTGCGAAGTCAAAATGAGCTACGTTCATTGTGCTGAAATCTGGTACCCAAGTTTGTCCTTCAAAAGCTGCTTTCACATCTACATGTCCGCCTATAATTGCAATAATTGTAGTACCTAGAATACCAAACAACAACGCGCCTGGAACTCGAAGCACCATTAGAATAGCAATCAGGAACAAAGCAAGAATTGTGTAAAGCATCGTTGGATCCGTAAAGCTTCCGATTCCAATAACCGATTCAAAACCTAGAAGCGGTGTAAACTTACCTGGCTCAATAGGCTTGATAGATTCAACGTTAATAGTCATAAGACCGCTGTTTTTCAAGCCGATAACCGAGATAAACAAACCGATACCAACTGTAATCGCATGCTTCAAGCTGTCAGGAACAGCTACGATCAGCATCTGACGAATTTGTGTAACCGTCAGGATAAAGAAAATAATACCGGAAATAAATACTGCCGTAAGACCCATAGCAGGAGAAATCGGTGTATCCGTTGCAGCCGATGCAAGAATGACCGATGCAAAATAAGCATTCAGACCCATACCTGGTGCAAGAGCTACCGGAAAGTTAACGAACAAGCCCATTGCGATTGAGAAAATACCTGCAGCTAGCGCCGTCGCCAGAAATACGCCTGTCCAGTTAAGACCAGCAGGTTCCAAAATCGACGGATTGACAGCCAAAATATATGCCATCGTCATGAAAGTCGTCAGACCAGCCATCACTTCAGTTCTGACATTTGTCCCCAGTTCCTTTAAGCGAAAGAAACGTTCCATTTTGTTAATAACCTCCCAAAATTTTGGTGGAACAAACAAGAAGCCTAGAAAAAATGTGAATCACATTTCTCTAGGCTCTGCAAAAAGGGGAAAAAGCACTATCGCTGGACCGATGCGGGCTTTTTCACACTTTTCGTAGCCTGATCATTTACGGTGATCGAGTAGAGACTCTCAAGCCAATTCTTGAGATTATACGAAAAGATATTCTTTTATAATTGTTTTCCGTCTACAATTTTAATGAGAGTGTGAACGTTTTGTCAACAACTTTTTACGTACATTGACAATATATTTAGTTTTATTATTCGTCTTTACGATATTTTTACCCTTTTATTTCCTATTATGTCGAAAAGTCATACCCTTGTTACTACAAAAGAGTATGCCTTATTATTCCTTTCTTCCAGCAAGTTTATACGATTATTTAAACAACAGTCGCATTACAAGCGGCAAAGCAATAATTGCTACTATAACAATCCAAGCTGTTGGTCTGCCGAAATTCATCGTCATGCCTACTCCAAACCTTTTCTCAACAAAAAGTGCCGGATCCTTAGGATTGAAATAAATGATGCCGAGCTTCCAGTATTGGTCAAGATCTGCTGCAGGTGCAGACTTGCCTTGAGCACCATTTGCCATCTTTATCCGGCTTCCGCCTTGCCCGGTTGTTACAGTTAGCACGATAGAACCGATAATTAGAAAGCCAGTGACAGCCAGCGGAGCGATCGTTTGCTCTATGCCGTTCCAGCCAAGCAGCCAGCGGAGCTGAATAAAGAAAAACAATGCGGTAAACAAGAAGCTGCTAATCATCATAAACGCAGACCAGCGCCGTCTAAATAAAATATTTCGCTGTAAAGACCCTTCCGGATCGCTTGATTCAATAAGCTGCTTGCTGCGGCCAATTGTGTAATGAACAAATATAAATATAATGAGTAATACAGACTGGGTAACAACTGGCCATAATACAGAGCTATAGCTTTTTACCGCGTTATTGATAACTTCTCCGCTCAAATTATATTTCAGCGGAATAATCTCAGGGAAATGCTCATAGCCAAGCACCCCCGTCAAAGCCGTCCCAATAATTAATAAAATGTGAGGTATGAACCAAAAGTAGGAAACCGTCAAATTTCGTCTGCGAAAGCTGGTGTCTATTACTACACGCTGAACTGACGGATTGAGCCATTGCTTTCGCTTCTTTAACGCCTTAACAGCATTATGCTGCTTCAAATAAATCGCAAAAGATACTATTATATAGCCAAACAAGTGGGCAAGCAGCAGCACGCTCCATGTTGTTTCATTCGTAAGCATAGTTGAGCATACGAGCAATGAAGCTGTTACCAGCGCTCCAAGACCTCCGTTAAGCCAAACGTATTGCTTTTTTAAGGCTATAATTTCGGCATCATCTTGCGCTTCCTCCGGGATCGTCACGCCAAAGCTTTCTATTCTTCTCGTTATATAAGGAACAATCGTCGTTATCAATACGACAGGCACCATAATGAGCAGCACTAGTCCGATCATCCATCCGTCATTCATTGCCATCAGCCTCCACTATCTTTTAAATTGGGCAAATACCTGATCACCCATTTCTTTAAATTGCTCGCTTGTCATTCCCCGGCAAATCGCCTCTGCGATCAGCGGACGCATTTGCTCCTGCAGCCGCAGCATATACTGTTCATCAGCTGCAGGGAATGCATCGGGATGAATGACCACCCCTTGCTTGCGGTTTATTTGCACAAAGCCGTCCTGCTTCAAAAGATTGTAGGCTTTATTAACCGTATGCAAGTTTATGCCGAGGTCGGCTGCCATGCTGCGCACGGAAGGAAGCGGCTCCCCGGGCAGCAGCTGCTTGCGCGCAATGCCCTCAATAATTTGATGCACAAGCTGCGTATAAATGGGCGTCTCTGATTGCAAATCGATATTGAGCAACATCGTCTTTTCACCACCCGCTTTACCTGCTATTTAAAAACCAGTTATTGTACAATTCCTGCTTCCTTCAAGAAGCCTGCCATCCCATCCATTAAGCCTTCAGCTAAAGGAAGATCGGGATTCGTGTAGGTCGCCATATTTTCCGCTTGTTCGTCGGACGACTCCTTTAAAACATGATTCATGCCATCGATAATAAGCAGCTTTGACTCCTTCTTGGCCTCATGCAAAAGCTCAGCATCCTTGACGGGCACCTGCAAATCAGTTGTTCCGTTAATAACCAGCACTGGAATATCGAGCTCACTCAGCAATTGCGCCGGATCATATTGCAGCCAAGAAATCATATAAGGCTGTACCGATTTGCGGAACAAGCTTTGCAGCTCAGCACTGAAAGTGTCGACCTGCTTGCCTTGCTTCAGCTGTTCCATAATATCTTTCGACTCCTTCAGCAAATTAGCCGGAAGCTGTGCTTCAAGCTGCTCAAGCAGCACTTGATCAATTGGTCTTCCTGCCCCAGCAATAGACACATACACATCAGCCCCCGCCTGCCGGGCCGCTGCCATTCCTACCAAGGAGCCTTCGCTATGGCCGATAACACCAACCTTAGAGAAGCGGTTATCCTGTTTGGCGAACGCAATCCAGGAAGCAGCATCGTCTACAAAATCTTTAAAGGCAGTATCCTCTTCTTTCCCGCCTAGTCCGGCATTATTGCCAATCCCGCGCTTATCATAGCGTATGCTTGCCACACCTTCCGCGGCCAGCTGTTCAGCGACCATCTTCAAGCTGTTATTCTTGCCCGGCATCAATAACGAATTTCCATCACGATCTGTAGGCCCTGACCCGGCAATAATAATCATAAGCGGAAATGGACCGTCCCCTTCAGGCAATTCCAGTTGGCCCAGCATCGTACCGTTAGCAAGCTCCATTTGCACCATATCCCCCTTTTCTGTTGCAACATCTTCGTTTTTTCGGCTCAGCTCGAAAGGAAACGTTTGTCCGTTCTGCTTAAAGGTGCCTTCGATTTTCTCTAATTCAACTTTTCCATCAAATGTGATCTTTTGTCCCCCAATGCTCATATCAAAAAACAGATCGGAATCGCTCAGCTTCACACTTGATAGCGAATAATCATTCACTCCTTGAGCCGGTATGCTGATCGTTCCCTTGCTTTCCTCAAACTTGACGATAATAAGCAGCGGCTGATTCGGAATTTTAATAGAGCCTTCCCATGTACCGGCTATGCTTTCCAATGATTCCGATTCTGAGTTTTGTGAGCTTGGCGGATTTTGCGAGTTCTGCTGATTTCCCGCGGATTCGTCGGTTTTCCCTTTTCCGCAGCCAGCCAATATCAATAAAGTTGCTAATAATACGCAAATATAAACACTCGTTTTTTTCATTCCAATCCCCTCCATCGTTCTCTCTCGCAATGCTAATACTGTTCGTCAACTACATTTCAATTTTTATGAATAAATAACCCCTGTAAAGGAAAAAATCAGCCTACAAAGGCGGACGCTGCCGCTTCTCCATTCCCATTCTTGCTCTCCGTTTCCCCTTTCTCATTACTTATCAATAGTTGCCCACAATGAATCGACAGTCTCTTTCAGCATGCTATCAGTACCAACCAATAACGATACCAAAATCAGCATCACTTGTTATATATCAACTATAACAGATGTAACATGATAACACAATTAGGAATTTATAATGTAATGTGTTGTATTTACCGCGTTTATTAGACGAATTGTTACCGTTTAACATGCTTGCAACCTAAAGTTGACAAAGTGCAACTACAGTGTGATAGAAGGAAAACCAATGTTTTTCTAAGATATAGACAGTTAGTAAGAAAGGAGACTCCTATTTAAACAAAAACAAAAAGCGAATATTCAAAAAAGCAATTTGAAAGGAAAAAATAAATAATGAAGCAATTATCTTTTATCGGAATTATTTTTACCGTAGCACTTTTAATTTTTTTGAAAATTTTTCAGAACGCCATTCCAAGAATTAATGAACCCATAACCAATACATTCGTATTTATAGGCTTTGTCATTTTTGCTATTTTATATGGCATGTCTCGAATTAGAAAAAAATAAGGAGCACATTTGGGAGAAGTAAATGAATTATTATTAAAAAGGGGAGTTCGTACATGTTTCGTCAATTGGTACAAGAGTTTGTCGGTCAATTATCTGAATTAAATTTGCTACTGCAGTATTTAGGCGTTTTTATTGCTTCTTTGATTCCGTTTATAGAATCTCCTGGTGGGGCTGTAATCGGTTCTCTCATCGGGATTCCTATCATTTTAGCAGTAATAATAAGTGCGATTGGAAACTGGATTTCAATCATGTTCGTTATTTTACCTTTTAATGCCCTGCTAACAAAAATTCGTAATCGAAAACCAAAAAAAGGGTTTATTCATAATCGAGCAACGAAAGCGAGAGAATGGTACGAAAAATATGGCGTTCCAGGACTTGCACTTATTACTCCATTAGTCGCTTCCGGCCATATCGCTGCCTTCACCTCATTAGCTGCAGGTGCAAACAAAAGAAAAGTAATCTTCTGGCATACCGTTAGCATCGTTTTTTGGGGAATCCTTGGCGCAGTATTAGGAGGCTATTTGAACTATGATATAATGAAGTAATGCTTTGAATATATTTAAACTTTGTTTTTGGAAGGAGTTCTAAGCAAGTGACATTTGGTGAAAAACTTTTAAAATTGAGAAAGGAAAATGAGCTTTCCCAAGAAAGTTTAGCCGAAAAATTAAACACGACGAGACAAGCCATTAGCAAATGGGAAAATGGCCAGGGGTATCCTGAAACTGAAAAGCTTCTTATGATTGGAAATATATTTGGCGTTTCGATGGACTTTTTGTTAAAGGAGTCTGTTGAACCTAGCAATGATAAAGAATCAGGATATTATGTCAGCAAAGAAATGGCAGAAGGTTATTTGCTCTCTGTCCGTAAATCTGCAAAATATTTCTCATTGGGTTTATTTTTTGTTGCTTTAGCCTTCATCCCTTATTTTATTTTCAAACAAGACCCGTCAACTTATTTAATCCCAACGATTATTATTGCAACCATAGGGATAGTATTCCTTGCGTCAACCTCTTTTTTTGAAGAAGATAAATATAAAGTGCTTAAACAGGAGCCTTTGTTGCTTGATGAAAAATATCTCCAGGAGCTTAACAGCAGATATGAACATCTGAAAAAAAAATATGCGATTTTTATGATAGCAGGATTCGGATTATTTGCAGTTGGATTGATACCAATTGGATTGGAAAGGAAAAGTATTATTTCTGAAGGGTTTTTAACACCTTATTATCCAATTTGTATTGGGCTGATTGCAATCGGTATCTACGTTTTCACTCATACATCCTATATCCTGGAAGCCTACAAGCTTCTTGCCAGGAATGAGGTTCATACGAATCGATTTGGCTTTAAGCTTCAAAAGAAGGTAAGAAAAAAGTTTGATGATTTATAAATCAAATCAAGCCCTAAAACCCTTGTATAACCAAGGATTTTAGGGCTTTTGTTAAAATATTAGAAAGTATAAGTTTTCACGTTATACCTGTTCCTATATTTCATCGGTAAACGCGCCTGTCCAAAGGACGGCGGAGCCGTTTATCCTTGCTATTCCTTTTTTACTTTTATTTTTAACTGCGGATCTAGCATTCCGCTCCGGTCATCTCGTTTGTAAAAATACGCTTGTATTCCTGCGGAGTAAGCTTCACAGCGGACTGCCCGACATAATGAAATTGCAGAGCACGCCTTCTCTTTGCCGAAAGATTATAGGGTGTTCCATGCTTTATCAAACCGTGAAAAAACATGAGTCCTCCAGATTTTAGAGGAATTGCAACGTCCTCCTCCACTGCAATATGAGAGTCGCAAAGCTGCCAATCACGAACTGCATAATGCGGAGTCGCTCCATCAGCATGAGAGCCAGGCAGCACATGCATGCAGCCGTTATCCAGATCAGCATCATCAAGGGCGATCCATACGCCGATAACCGGTTTATTAAAAGCAAGCGGGCCATACGCCATATCCTGATGCCAGGGCTTCTCGCCGCCTCCCATAGGAGGCTTCAGCAAAGCCATATCTTGAACGAGCTTGGGCGATTCACCCAGTAACAACTCAACTGTCTTCAAAATATCTGGATGATAAGCGATATGCTTCAACCTATCGTCATTCTCAACAAACCTGCTTACTTTCCGAACGGCCAATTCGCGTTCCTCATTCGTCCGCAGCTCTTTTTCCGGCTTGGAAAACTGCAGCAAAGCGCCTTTGGTATCGACAAAAACCATATCCATTAAAGCATCGATTGCATGCTTCACCTCTGCAGAATCAAGCACTCCTTCAACAGCCAAATAGCCCATTGCCAAATATTCCTTCACTTTGTCTTCCGTAATTTCATGCAGACCTGCATACTTGTCGGAAATGCGATCATAACGATACAATCGTTCGGAGATTTCCTGAGGAGTTAATTGAGCAGACATTTTTACAACACCCTCTCATTTATAAAATTTACTCATTTTATGAATTCATTATAGCTATACAAAGCTGTAAAACAAATGCTATATTCGAATAATAATTTATACTTTAATACATAAAAAGGAGATGATTTTCATGCTAGCTTTCCCGTTGCAATCCATTCGGCTCTCTTCCCATTGCGGGAAGATTTCTTGTGAGCAGAACTGGAAATGGAACCGCAGCGAAAATCCATTTACCGATTTTGATCTTTGGTATGTTTGGAGCGGTAAAGGCGGGATTGTACTTAATGGGCTGGAACAGAAAATTCAGCGGAATCAATGCTATCTATTTCGACCCGGTGACCGCATCAATGCCTGGCATGACCCGGATTATCCGCTTACTGTAACTTATATTCATTTCTCGCTTGAAGAGCATCGCGATGCACTTGCAGACCTTCCATCGCATCATACGCTGGCTGCTCCCTTTTATTTCGAAGCTTATTTGGAGCGTTTTGTCCAAGTCGTAACGATCAAGGAAATCCATTATGCGGAAGAAGCAGAGCTATTGCTTAACCTTTTGCTGCTAGCTTTCAAAAGAGAGGGATTAACGATGAAGGCAGATGTAAAAAGCAAGCGTCATAAACATTATGCCGTAATGAACGAAATCGCCGCTGCCATTCGTGAAAATCCCGGAAGCACACGCAGTATCAGTGAGCTCGCAGAACAAGCCTATCTCTCACCACGCTATTTTTCATTGCAATTCAAGGAAGTAATGGGACAGACGATTGAAAATTACATCATAGAGAAAAAAATTGAAAGGGCCGAATACCTGCTGCGACAGCATGGCATGACGGTAGGAGAGGTGGCCGACGCGCTCGGATATCAAAACATTTATTATTTCAGCAAGCAATTCAAAAAAATAAAAGGCATAAGCCCTTCGAAGGTGTAGCATACAAAGAGCCGTTCCCGCCATCGATGAATGACGAGAACGGCAGTACTTAAAAGATCGGGCAGAATTTTGCTACTCAGCCAGAATAGCCTGCACGAAGGCGTCTCTGGCTCGGCTTTCCTCCAGACCGGCAAAAATCTGTACGTCCTCCGGATATAGCGCGCTAGCATGCGTCAGGTCGACGAACTCCCGCGCGGCGTTCAGCGGATTGATGACCGTTTTATTGCTGCAGGGAGCGTTTCGCAGCAAGTCCTGCAGATCATAGTGCAGCAAAATGTCCGGTACGACGACGCTTTGCTTCCAGGCGAACGGGAATTCCTCGGTCAGCGCCTGATAGTTCAACAATGAATCCCATAGCACCAGCTTGTGAAAGGGACCGATAAGCAGCGAGGTCAGCAGCGCCACCGTCGCTCCCAAACCTTTGCCCGCCAGTATGAGTCGATTCGGATCGACCTCCGGCAGCCCGCGCATATATTGCCAAGCGTGCAGGGCGTCCCGCACCCGCAGGCCCATGATCGGCCGGTCTGCAGCTACGGACAGGTACGTAAGCACCCGTTCGATATCGCACCAAGGTGCCACATCGTGCCAGACCGGGCGGGGCGCAAGCTCCCCGAAGCCGCTAACGTCTATGCTGTACACCAGCGCATCTCCGAGCGCTGTCAACGGGCCGAAGCAGCGAAAGCCGTCCCATTTGCCCGCTTCATCAATCATCAATACGGCCGGCAGCCTGCCGGACGCATCTGCACTTGCGCCGACAACGCCGCTGGAAGGCCTCGTCCGCCGCAGCATCAAGCCCGGCACCTCGCTCACGAACGTCGTCCGCAAGCTGACAGCACGGAACTGGTAAGCGCCGGTTGGCTTTTGCTCTTGTACTCTTACCCGTGAACTTGCGTCGGCCTCCCGAGGAAAGTCTGCATGCTCCAATCCGAGCGTCTGCCGCAGCCGCTCCTTCAGGTACGTCGAGCCTGCTTCTCCCACCGGTACGGCACGGCTATTGAATAGCCGTCTGCCCTCATCCCTGTTGATCGTATACATGTTAACTTCGTTCGAAGGATGGCAGTGCAGCAGCTCCGGCTTCTGGACCGACAAGTTTTCCAGACGAAGCGGGAGCGGCTGAACCCCCGGCTTGAACACGCGGTTCATCCAGCGTACTACTTCATTTGCCATGTTCAGTGAATACGCGTGACCGCAATCATCCAAGAACAATCCCAGCTCGCTCTCTCGGCCATACAGCCGATAGACGTCCGCTGCGTCGTGATACAAGCGCTGGGTGTTGCGGTAGTCGAACAAATCATCCTCTCTGCCGCCGACGATCAGGCACGGCTTCGGCGCTTGAAGCGCAATCAAATCCGTGAAGTCGATGCCATGTGCGATCAGCCCGGTTGCGAACTGCTCCGGACAGCTCGTGTACCAGTCCGTCAAATGCAATGATTCATGCTCGTTCAGACAACATACCGGCGCTAGAAAACGGATACGATCATCAAGCAGCGAAGCATAGATCGTTGTCGCACCGCCGCCGGATACGCCAGTCATGGCCACTCCGCCCGAGCTGAAATCGATATCGTCCCGGGTTTCCAAATAATCGATGCAACGTATCGCATCCAGAACGAAATGCGTGTTGCTCCAGATTCCTGTCAGATAGCCGATCAGCCCGTTGGTAAAATGATCGTTCATATGTCCGATCTCTCCAGCCACACCAGGCGGATCGAACGAGATAGCCGCATAGCCGTTGAGCGCAAACGTCTGCGCAGAAATTTGGTAGCTTTCACCCGTCTTGCAGCTATGCCCCGTCGGGCAAACGACGCCTGGATAACGGCCCGGCTGCGCGGGTAAATAAACTGTGCCGTTTACCTCCCAGCCCGGATAAGACTCGAAAATAACGTTTTCCACTCGATAGTCGCCAAAGTTATGACGGCTGACCACTCGCGAAGTTAGCGGCCCCCTGTCGTACATGAAGGTGGGAAACGCGGCACGAATAACGTCCAGCAGCGGACGGCGCAAGCATTCCCATTCTTCGCAGCTCGCAGCCCGGCTTCTCGCATCCGCCAGCTTCTTAAGCTGCCGCCGGCAGCGCTCCGCGATCTCCTCGCGGAGCTGGATGTCAGCGGTACAGCCTGTCGAATTCAATATATTCATTATTTCAATGTGGCGTAACGATCGTTAACCGCCTTCGTCAGCGCCTCTCCTCCAGAAGAATTCCACAGCTTTACAAAATCGTCAAACCCTTGATCCAGATTAACCTCGCCAATAATGAACTTGATCAAGTATTCATCGCGAATCCGGTTCAAATCCGGGTATTGGGACGATTCCGGTACGATGAACGTAAGCAGGCTGTTAAATGCCGGGACGCCTTCCGTCGTCCGCTTCTTGAACTCGGCCTGCTCCTTCGACAGATCGAATTGCGACATGTAGCTGGACTTAGTGCCGAAGATATTGTAATAGCTGCTTGCTCCGACCTTTGCTCCGCGCTCCGTCAGGTTCACGTACTGTTCCTTAGGCGTTGGAACACCGTCTACCAGATCATAATGCTCTCCTTCAATGCCAAAGTAAGTCATTTTATATACTTCTTCATCCGAAACCATCGCTTCCAAAATTTCAAACAATTTATCCATTTTTTCCGGATCCTTCGCTACCTGGGCACCCATGCCCACGAAATTGTTTTTGACTCCCCATGAGAAGCCGGCATTGTCTCCGTAAGGACCAATTAGCGGCTTGCCGATGACCAGCTCCGTATCCGGATTTTGTCCCTTGAATTCTGGCCCGATGGCGAGCGAGTAGCTGTTCCACATGCCTCTATCTATAATTCCCGCTCTTCTATTGGCCAGATCCTGCCGAACCTTAGCATAATCCGTCGTCAAAAACTCCTTGTCGATAACGCCGTCCTTGTACCATTTATTTAGCACTTTAAGCGCCTCGCGAGTTCTTTCGGAAACCATCGCGTTGATCAGACTGCCGTCATCAGCTTTCAGCCAGGCGCCGGGACTCGTGCCAAACGCCGAGTAGACGGAATTGAACGCCAGCGTAGCCAGCGAGTCCTTGCCGCTGCCCGAATAACCTATCGTATCTGCTTTACCATTCTGGTCGGGATCGTTATGCGCGAAATAATACACCAATTTCTCGAACTCCTCCAGCGTCTCCGGCGCTTTGTCGAAGCCGGCTGCCTTCAGCCAATCGCCATTATAAGCCGGCAGGAACGGCGTCAGCCCTTCCAGCCAGTAGAGCGGGATCGCGAAGTTCTTGCCGTCTACGACCGCCAGATCCCAGATGGCAGGATCCATCTCGTCAACAGAAGCCGCATATTTGGGCATTTTCTCCTTGATGAGGTCGATCGGCAGCTCGGTTAGCAAGCCCTGATTGGAGTAATCCAGAATTTCCCCTTGCGACCATAGGAAGAACAGGTCGGGAATTTCACCCGTTGCCAAGCGAATATTTAGGTGCTCCGTCCAACTGGTACGGTCCACCCGCATGTTCTCGATTTTTACGTTAAAGCGTTCCTCCAAAAACTTCTGAACCGGCGTTTCATCGCCCTCTGGCGGATCGAAGCTCAGCCATAGCAGATTGATCGGCTCCTTCGACTGCGTAGTAGGCGCAGACGAGGCGGTTTCTGACGGGGCAGACGTCCCGCCGCTGGCAGAAGGCTTGGGTTTTCCCCCTCCATTGCTACACGCCGAGAGCAGCAGGATAACGGCAATCGCCGCCGTCAAAAACTTAAATTTAACACCTGTTACCATACTTTCTCCTCCCTTTTCGAAAAAAATGGTCCAAATTTAGTGCTTGCCTCGCTACTCTTTCAAGGAGCCGATCATCACCCCTTTAACGAAATACTTTTGCAGGAACGGATAGATGACGATGATCGGCCCCGTTATGATCATAAGCACAGCGGCCTTGACCGTCTCTGGCGTCACGGTTTCCTGACCCGGCTGCTGAGACATCAGCATTCGCAGCTCCATATCTTGATTCTCCACGACAAGTCTGCGCAGATAGATCTGTAGTACGATCTTGGTCTGGTCCTGAATGTAGATAAGCGCCTGAAACCATTCATTCCAGTAGCGGACCGCGGACCAAAGCGTAATCGTCGCGATAATCGGCGCCGACAGCGGCAGCACGACGGAGAACAGAATCCGAATATCGTTGGCTCCGTCCATCCGGGCCGAATCCTCCAGCTCCTGAGGAATGCCGAGGAAAAAGTTGCGTAAAATCAGGAGCGAGAATGTATTAAAGAGCATCGGAATGATATAGACCGACAGGGAATCGTACATTCCCAGGCTTTTGACAAGCAGATAGGACGGAATGAGGCCGCCGCTGAAAAACATCGTCATCACGATAAACAGCGTGTAGAAGCGGCGATCCGGCAAATATTTTTTGGATAAAGGATAAGCTGCCATCACCATCACTATAACCGACAGCGCCGTGCCGACGACCGTCCGGAAAATGGTGTTGCGAAAGCCGTACCAGATTTGCGCAGATGAAATCGCTTTCCGGTAAGCCTCCAAGGAAAACTCCTGAGGAAACAGATGAAGTCCCGGTCGTATTGCTTCAGTCGGCGTGCTGAGCGAGATCGACATTACATGGATGAAGGGATACACAAACAGAACGCTTAATCCGGCAATGAACATTACCGCGAATACCTGAAACCATTTTTCGCCGATTGTCATGCGTGAAAACATCGTATCCCTCCTTAGAACAGCCCTTCCTGGCCCGCTTTTTTGATTAAATAATCGGTTCCCAATACCAGGGAGAGTGCGATCACATTTTTGAACAAGCCGACTGCCGTCGTCAGACTGTACTGCATCTGAGACAGACCGACCCTGAACACATACGTGTCCAGAATATCAGCAACTTCATATACCGCCGGATGATACAGGTTCAGTATCTGGTCGAAGCCCGCGTCAAGAATGCCGCTGATCTGAAAAATAAACATGATGCAGACGACCGGCAAAATAGAAGGCAGTGTAATATGCAGCGTTTGCTTCCATCGTCCGGCGCCGTCGATGCTTGCCGCTTCATATAAGCTTGGATTGATCGAGGCCAGTGCGGCCAAATAGATAATCGTTCCCCAGCCGACCTCCTTCCAAATACTCGTGACCACCAAGGTGAATCTGAAGTAGGTAGGATCGCCTAGAAAGTAGATCGTGTCCAAGCCGAACAGCGTCAGCACATAATTGACGATTCCTGTGCTTGGCGACAAAATCGTGCCGAACAAACCTGCAAGAATAACCCAAGAAAGGAAATGCGGCAAATAGCTGATCGACTGTGTGACCCGCTTGAACACTTTTCCTCTAATCTCGTTAAAAATGAGTGCCAGAACGATGGCAGCCGGAAATCCGAAAATGATGTGATATAGACTGATGACAACGGTATTTCGAAATACTCTCCAAAATTGGCTGGTCGAGGTAAACATCACCTCAAAGTGCTTAAAGCCGACCCATGGGCTTCCGTTGATCCCTTCCAGTACACGAAAATCCTTGAATGCCAGTTGCACGCCATACAAAGGAGCATATTGAAAAACCGTATACCAGATCAATGCCGGGAGCAGCAATATAAACAGGTACTTATGCTTTTTGTAGCGCTTCCATCTGCTTTCAGCCGTCTGTTGCCTCCTTCTTGTCAATAATGCCATAGGCAGGTCTCCAATCTGTAAATTTTATTGCCGCAAATCTTGTTGTTCGCTCCTATTTTAGAAGGAATTTCATCTCCAAATCCAGTTCAGATTTATGTGATTTTGTATACTTTTAAGCAACGTTTGTCAAAAAAAGCGGCTTTCCTCAAGGGAAATCCGCTGACATGCAGATCTGAGCTGCTAGACGACCTCAGTCTGAAGCGCCGTCCGTGTAAACTTACGGTATTGGTTAGGTGTCATCTCATATTTCGCCTTAAACTTCGTACAGAAATATTGGACGTTGCTGTACCCAGCCCGTTCTGCGATCCGCGTCACCGATTCCTGGCCGTCCCGCAGCAGCTCCGCTGCAAGCTCCAGCCGAGCGCGGCTCAAATATTCGATAAACGGCGTATGCAATACTTCGGTAAACAGCTTGGAGATGTAGGAAGGGGAGAAGGATACCAGCTCGGCCACTTGATCCAGCGAAATATCTTCATAAAGATGCTCGTGAATATAACGCTGTATGACATTGATCGTCTCGGCATGCGCGTGAGGAGCATCACTGCTCAGCCAAGCGATGATTTGCCGGACGTTGGCTTCGATCCGTTCCAGTCCATCCCCCAGCGTGCCTTCTTTCAGCGTACGGGACATGTCGGGAATTTCCAGCCGATCGAACAATCGGTAATGAAGCGCCATGCGACGCATGCACACGCTTAGCTGCATCAGCGCCCATTCGGCCGTCTCGATTCCGTAGCCACCGTCGATCAAGGTGCGTTCGAACCCTTTCAAATACGTTGTAACCGCTTGCATATCTTGTGTATGAATTCCCTTCTCGAAGCCCTCGAAGTTCATATCTTCATACGTATTGCGACGAGCCTCGACTTCGTGAAAGCCAACGATAGCGGAAGGTCCGAACAGAAACTCGTATCTGGCCGCATGCTTCGCTTCCCTGAACGATTCGGAAACATGTGATAGTCTGTCCGTCGAACGTCCGTACCCGGCAGAGAACTCACAAACGCCGCCAAGCTCGTCTTGCAGCGATCGCAGCGCCTCCTTGACTGTCGCGTCCGTATTCGGATCGTCTTGTTCCAGAATGAACAACACGACCAGTTCCTCCCGTGAAACCGCCACTGCCTCCCAGCAGAACGGTCTGACTTGGAACCAATGACCGAGCGCTGCGGGCTCCAGCTCTCCAGAGCGCAGCCGAATATATGCCGCCACCAATTGCGACCGTTCCGCATAAGCGTACGATCCGGCTTCCTCTATATCCCCATGTATCAGCTTCAGAAGCCGCGTCTTCTCCAAACTGAGGTGAAGCGTCTGAAGGCTGCTCATCATTTTTTTCAGGGGCACATAAACTCGTCTGGACATAAGCAGCGAAACCGCCAAACCTACGACGGCGGTTATTATGGAGAAGACAAGCAAATTATGTTGCTGCTTCTTCGAATCGAGCAGCAGCGAATTCAGCGGACGTGCTACAATAAAGCCCCAACCATACTTAGACAGGCTCGCAGGAGAATACGCCCATACCGTCGGTCGCCCCTCTTCTTCCGTCACGTTCACCGATGCGACCGACCCCGCCAGCTCTTTCGAGCTGTCAAACCCGCTCACTGCCTGCCCCGAGTTCGTCAACAACGTCGTACCGTCCTCATCGACGATATAGAACTGCTCCTCTTTGGAGCCCAACATCCCGCCAAGCAGCCCCGTCACATAATCGAGACTGATGTCCAGATACAGATAGCCCTTCGCATTTTCATGCGAGGAACCGTAAGGCAGCGAGCGCAAATAGGTCATCACTTGCCCGTTCCCGCTGCCACTGCGTATCGTCCATCGATTGAGCGGAAAGTGACTCAGCTCGCTAATAAATTGTGCATCCTTGGAATTTCCAGGTTTCTCGTATAAGTACTGGGAATCGACCGTATATCCCGTTTTCAAGAAATGTACGGTCACATTGGACAAGCCTTCTTGCGCTAGCTTGACATTTTGAATATCATTGTGCAAGACCAAAAACCGGTAACCCAGACTGCTGTTCGGTTCGTCCAACAGCAGACCCAGCCCGTCATATTTTTGGAAAGCGGTGGAGACCACTTTATCCTGGAACAGCTCCTCGTAGCGCTTCAGCACAGTCATCTCCAAATAATCACGTACGTGCTGAAGCCTGTATAAGCTGTCACGGGATATCTCCTGCGTCACCAAGGTCTGAGAGTTAGAATACAAATAGAATCCGAAAGCACCAATCATGACAACGGTCAAAGTCGCAAAAATAATAATCGCTTTGAAGAAGTCGGTCTTATGATCGCCTTTGGGAAACATACCCTTCACCCTTCCCCGAATGATAGATTAGCTCTATATCATTTGCTGCTTGTGGATAAGCAACTTAGCTGCAAAATTCAATCGTCACTACAAGTTGCTCAGAGTTAATCGACAGCCTCAGCTTATACCTCAAAAACTTCACGGTGCAGTGTATATTTGGCGAGACGCTCCGGATTTACAATATACCCAATACCCGGACCTTCCGGCACATCGATCCGGCCGTCCCGTACAATTACAGCAGGATCGACGATGTCCTCTTCCCAATAATTCGACGAAGCTGCCGTATCTCCGGGCAAGGTGAAGTTGCTTAACGCCGACAGCGCAATATTATGCGCCCGGCCGATGCCCGATTCGAACATGCCGCCGCACCATACCGGGATTTGCCGCTCCATACATAAGTTATGCAGCTTGATTGCCTCTGTCAGTCCCCCGACTCGGCCCGTCTTTATATTAATAATTTGGCAACTGCCCAGTTCTATCGCTTTACGCGCGTCATCGGCTGAATGAATGCTCTCGTCCAGACAGATCGGCGTATGCAGCTGTCGCTGCAGCTCGCAGTGGTCTACGATATCATCATGCGCCAGCGGTTGTTCGATCATCATGAGCTGATAATCGTCCAGCCGTCGCAAATGATCCACATCAGCAAGCGTATACGCAGAGTTGGCGTCCACCATTAATGGAATATCAGGATACTTTTGACGTACGCCGTCGACGATATCGACATCCCAGCCCGGCATAATCTTGATCTTCATCCTCTTGTAGCCGGCTTGAAGCCGCTGCTCGATCATCTCCAGCAGTTGCTCCAAAGAAGCCTGGATACCAATGCTGACCCCGACCTCAATCGATGTCTTCGCCGCACCGATGACGGAGGCAAGCGATCGGCCCTGCTGCTTGGCGTACAGATCCCAGCAAGCGGTCTCGAGCGCCGCCTTGGCCATCCGGTTGCCGCGGATCGGGCTGAACCTCTCCGCCAATTCAGCCGGATGCCCGATTTCCTCCGCGCTTAGCAGCGGAATCAAAAACTTCTCCAGCAGATGCCAGTTGCCCTTGAGCGTCTCTTCATTATAGGAGGGCTCGACGAAGGCAACGGACTCTCCCCACCCAGATCTTCCTTCTGCATCCGTCACCTCGACCACAATAAATTCCCTATCCTTCAAGGTGCCGAAGCTGGTCGTGAACGGCTTCAGCAAAGGCATGCTCATATGTCTTAATGTGATGTTCCGTATATTCATCGCTGCCGCCCCTCCTCTAATAGCTTAATCGCGGACATGGCCAGAATCGCCGCACCCGTGCGCATCGCTTCATGATCAAAGGTCATCTCCGGATGATGCAGCCCCGGCGCCAATCCGCAGCCGAGCCCGATCATCGTCGCTTGAAGCGACCTGCGCTCCATAGCGTAAAAATGAAAATCCTCCGCTCCCGGCGTGATGACGGGAAGGGCCAGCCCTTTCTCACCCAGCACCTCGACGATCGCCTCGCCGACAATGCGCTCCATATCGATATTTGGAATAGCTGGCGCCGCCTTGATCACCCAGTCCGTCACTACCTCTGCTCCATCAGCCTCTCCAATCTCCGCCGCGGTCTGCCGTACGCGCTCCGCAAGCCGCTCCAGCTTTTCGAACGACGAGGCACGGATATCGATCGCGAACTCTGCCTCGTCCGGAATAACGTTGTCGCTTTCGTTCGGCACCCGCGCCGTCGTTACCTTGCAGGAGGCGCCGCTCTCCAGGTCCGCCCGGATCGCTCTGACGGCCGTTACGATCGCGGCGAGCGTCTCGAGCGCATTAATGCCATCCTCGGGCCGAGCGGCATGGGCCTGCCGGCCGTGAATCCGGCCGTGCATTTTGGCGACGCCGCCATGGTAAATCCCGGCCGATGCCACCCCGTTAGCAAGCTCTCTTTGCGGCCGTAAATGGATGCCAAGCATACAGTCTGCAGCGTCCAGCAGGCCGGTCTGCAACAGCGCTTTCGCCCCTTCAGCCGTTTCCTCGGCCGGCTGAAATACCGCCAACAGCTCGCCTGCCGGCACTTGGTACCCGATCTCCTTCAGACAACGAACAGCAAAAAATACCATCGTCATGTGCGCATCGTGGCCACATGAATGATTGGCCCGCCACTGTCCGTTTACGGGCTGCCATAGCGCATCCATATCAGCGCGCAGCGCTACGCTGCGGCCGCCGCCCGGACCGCTCCAAGTGCCGATAGCTCCGGTATGCTCTGCGAATGTTCGCACTTCCAGGCCAACCTCGCTTAACCGTTCACCAATATAAGCGGTTGTAAGCTGCTCCTGCCAACCAATTTCAGCCAACTCGTGCAATTCCGCATACATTCGCTCCATTCCGGCGGCTTGATCAGCCATCCAGCGTTGAATTCGTTGATTCCATTCGGGAACGTTCAATAATTATATCTCTCCTTCCAGCACGTAATAGTCGACTTCCGTATCCCCTGGAAGCAGGCCGACGATGCGGAATCCGCGGCCGAATGCCTCTTCGCACAGCTCGCGCAGCCACAGCTTCCATGCAACGATCACGTCTGGTCTGTTCTTCTTGATCCCTGCAGCGTCCCGCGGCACAGCCAGCAAATAGCCTCCGCTGAGCGAATCCCACGCTGGCAATCTCCCATTCGGGTTCGCCGCGCCGTCGACCAGCTTCACATAATCCAGCCACCGTGGATCTGCCGCACGCTTGCTCCGTATCGCCGAGCAAACCCGCGGAGATGTCAGCTCCCATCGGATCAGGAAGCGATCGCTCGGGTCCCCCTGCTCGTCGCAGCCGTATATTGCCGGCATGTAAATGCTCACTGTTCCTCCGAGCTTGCACAAGTTCAAGTAACCATTACGAAGCTGGAATGGATCATAGGTCCAGGTAATCGCCGAATAGCCTTGCTCGATCGCCCACAGCCGCTGCTCCAGCTTGAGCCTGGTACCTACCCCTCGGTCGCGGAAATCGGGATGGACGACCATCATATGCGAATGCAAATACGGTTCATTGCCATCGTATGCGGCGAAGCCGTAACAGAAACCGGCAGGCCTTTCGCCCTCGTATGCGGCGATTACTGATCCGCCATGCTGCACTGCCGCTTTCATCTGAACAGCCGAAGTAAACATCTCCATCGGCCATGCGGTGCTTTGAAGCTTCGACAGCACCCGCAGCTCATAGAAATCCGTTACCGAGCGATACGTCAACTGCTCCATGATCCATTCCTCCAATCGCAAGCGCCGGTTTTCACCCGGGCCCTCCCATCAATCGACATCCGCCGGATTTACAAAGTAAAAAGAGCGTTCCCCGATCGCTTGCTCCTGCTCCAGTCGTTGCTGCACCTGCACGCGGTCCCGTACGGTCAAAAAGCCGGCCAGTGTGTTTAGCAGCGCGAATACAGCCGGCATCCCTTGCAGCGTGACCGGCGGTTCGACCTCAACCTTCAGCAGTTGATCCGCCAGCAGCCCTAGAGGAGACAACTCGCGATCGGTGATCGCAAGAACCTGGGCGGAGCGCCGCTTTGCCTCTTTAGCAAATTCATGAGTTTCTCGCATATATCTGGGGAAAGAGAGCGCTATCACAAGCCAGCCGGGCTGTACTCTAGATAATAAGGAGTTTCCATCCTCCATGCCGCCATGGTAAAGGTAGACATTTCCTCGAAGAATATTTAACGAATAAGTGAGCCAATGTGCCGGGGCGAACGAAGCCCGCAAGCCGATGATCACAATGTGCGAGGCTGAGCGTATAAGCTCAACTGCTTGCTCCAGCGCCGCTGGACTAAGCTCGGCCAGCGTGCGCTCCACATTCGCCACATTCATGCTCCTGCGATAAGCGATGTAGGCCGCCGGGTCTTCCGGCTCGCCAGCAGCCGCCTCGCCCAGACTGACGATCGGATTGGCGTTCTTCCGCTCCTGCACCAGCGCATTCTGAATTTCCTTCTGAAGCATGCCGTAGCCGGTATAGCCGACCTCGACGCTAAAGCGTATTACAGTCGTCTCGCTCGTGCCGGTGCGAGCGCCGACCTCCTTGGCCGACAGAGTCGCAATCCGGCCCGGATCCTCCAGTAGAAACTTTGCTACCTTCCGCTGGCCTGCCGTCAAGCCGTCAAACATTCTGCGAACCTTATTTTGAATCTGCTCCATAAAATCTATCCCTTTATTTGAAGTTTTAGCACCAAATTTAAATATATAATGAAGTTTTAACTTCGTATCCACATTATAAACCGTTGCTCCGGAGATGACAATAACCAGTTTTCAGGCCAAACCGATCCCTTTTGCCAATTGAGATTTTTTATTCGCAGCGACTATGACTGTTGTAGCTAACGGTTGTCACAGCGGCTAAATGGACATAAAAGTCACTTTTTACAGGCTAACGGTTGTGTGAGCGCCTAATTGCGTAGAAAGTGCAAAATTATGCTTGAAATAGTGAAATAGCCGCAACGGCAACCGTTAGACAATAAAATTGTTTGAAAGCCGCCGAATAAGCACTGTGGCGACTGTTAGAACAATAGGTGGCAATTTTTTTGTTCCAAAGTTAGTCGATGCTCTCTCTATATTCCCTATATGCGCCAAATTCGAATAAATCGTCCTCGCCCAGAAAAGCAGGCGCTTCATGCTCCGGCTCGCCCATCCCCTCCATAATCCGACGCCACAGCTTCGTTCGGGCGTAACGCTGATGAACCAGCTGAAAAGCCGTCCCTTCCAGCAAACGTTTTGCTTCGGCAAACCTTCCCGCATCCGCCAGCCATGCGGCGCGCCGCTCCGCCAGCCATTCGTCCTGAAGAGCACTCGTCCGCGCCAGCCAGTATTCCCTCTCGGCCAACGTTTGCGGTCCGATCCCGGACAGCGCCAAATCCCGTTCATAAGTCACTTGAGGATGCAGGGCAAACGCCTGCGACCGAATTTTGCGATAGCACTCGGCAGCCTTTGCCCTATCTCCCTTATTGCGCCGATACAACCGTGCGGCCAGCGCCCATGCCCGATCCTCTCCCGAAGCCTCCAGCTCCGCAAGCGCCTCGTCAATCCGGTCTTTGCCCGCATACCATGCGCCAAGCTGCATGCGCCAGGCGCTCTCCTGATCGGGTCGGCTTGCCGCTGCAAAGCGAATTGCCTCTTCCAGCTCTTCATAACCGGAGATGGCCCATCTGTTGTCGTCCGCCCCCGGAGGAAGTGGAAGAAGCTCGGGACTTTTTTTACGCCATGCCTCCGCCACCTGCTCCCATAATTCCGTTTCCTCGCTGCGAGCAAAGCCGAACAAAGGAATTTGGCCGGCGTCCGGCAGTTCGACCTCGGGAACCTCCAGCTGATAAATATCTAGCCGCCGATCCGTCGGAATCCAAAATTCGACATGTTGGTGCGAGCCGCCCGGAGCCAGCTCCTGCTTGATCGATTGATCCATAATGGGTCCGGCCTGAATTTCCAGACATTGCTCCCCGTCAAGTGAATATTGGGTAACCCATGCCTCATGCTTGCCAACGCCATCCGACCATAGTTTGATGCCGGGCATTGACCCGCGATCGGCTACATGGTACAAACCGCTCCCCAAGCTTGGCGTATATACGCCAAACGCCCCGCTGTCCGGCTCCCGCCAGAAGTAGCCAGTCATCCGTTCGATGTCGCACTGCCTTTTCGGCCCCTCCTTCTCCCAATCCAGCATTTCCATCCGATCGCCGTGCGCCAGCACTGGTCCTTTCGGAAACCAGAATTCAGTATCTGGACGGGCAGGCACTCCTGCATTGGACCAGGACATCCAGGGATGCGCTTGAGAAGTCGGATTATAAAAAAGAGTGCGCTGTGTCAGGAAGTCGTCATCCTTGCCTAGCGAATACTCCACCGTCCAATGCATGCCGAACCGGGTTTCCCTCTCTCCGCACCAAACGAATATCCGATCCTCCGTTTCCATCGTCTGATAAAGGACGGGCACGATCTGTACAGGGGAATGGGAAATCGGAAAGCTTACCTCAATTCCCCCGCCAATGAAAAATTGCCGGGGCAGGATGCGCACAGGTCGAACTGCCGGGATCGTGTAAAGCGTTTCTTTGCCAGACGCGGCATGAACCAGGGAATATACCTTGCCTCCCAAATCGGGACATATGGTCGCCTTAACGTGATCGTTCTCCAACGTCACGAATCGATACGATTTCAGGACGGGGCGGCAGCTTGTTTCTGCAAAACTTTCGTAGGGATACACCCCGTCCGGGTCCTGGGCGCTTGGGATAGGTCCCGCCGCCACCATCGGATGGGTCAGCAGCACTTCCGTATAAGCGTGAATTTCCAGCATACTCATCTATCTCCTCTCACTGAATGATCTACTAAAAACCTTCGCCTATTCTTCGCTAATTCCCCTTCTTTCTATCACTTGGAATCTAGCATCGGCTTGATCATGGCTCATGGCTGCTCCCATAGACCGCAGTCGTCGACATATATTCGCTGGGCTGGCATTCCTATAACCGCAAGCGCCCCGACATTATCGATTGCCACCGTCACCGGCGATACTTCCGGACCGGTCGTAAAATGCAGCTCTGACAGCGTGCTCTCCCAATTCCAACGATTGACAACCAACTCCTCTTCAGGACCGCCGTGCCCACGAACAGACATCCGGGCCGCACCAGCCCGAAACGTGTTGTGAAACAGCAGATTATGGATTAGACACTGCCCTTCCCCTATTAGGAGCAAATAGACGTCATGCACTCCCTCAACTGTACTCAGCGGAGCGCCAAAATAGCGCCAAACCCCGTCATAAGGAGTTTGCTGCGCGATGGCGCCGATCAATTCGCCATCCAGCCGGTCGATGCGGATCTCCACCGTTACGGAGCCAACCACTTTATTCAGTCCGATAGAAACGTTGTCGTACTGGCCCGAAACGCCGAAATCAATGCTGGCCAGCTTGATCCATTCCTTCGAGTGCATCGGCCCAACGTATCGGACATCCCGGTAGATCGCCGGGGTGCCGTCCGGCTCCCGGTCCCACTGCCCGCTCGCGTTCGTTTCCGCATATTCGATGGCCTGCCGGTACTCGCCCCCCGACTTGATACCCGCGAAGAAAATGTAGGACGTATTCGGCTTCAGCCCCGCTACCTGCTGCTCTATTCGCTCACCGGAGCCAAGCACGGCAGCGTACTTGTTGCTGCGTACGACCGTCGGATAGCCGCCATTTTTGCTGTAATCCCAGGCACATTCAAACACGACGCGGGGTGTCCCGGAAACGGCCACCCAGGGCGCCAGCTCGCCTGCCTCGAATCCGCCGTTGCGCAGCAGACTTTCATGCTCCAAAGGAACAAACTCTCCTCCACCTGTCCGAACATGCTCCTCATCAAGTTCGAAACAGTGACCAGGCACCCACTCCTCTCCCCCGAACTCATACGCGCCAGGATCTGGCGCCAGCCCCCGATAACCATCCGTCACCCCGGCAATGGGGATGCCCTGACCGATAACTGGCGAGTCCGCGCGCAACCGGAAATCCCCGTTCTCCGCATCGACGAACCGCGGATCGGCGTCGAAACGGTTATGTGAAACAAAGCTGTGACCGCCCCAGCGGCGAATCTCACCGTCCGCGAACAAATTATTGGCCATATGTGTACCATACATGTCATCCAAGCAAAATATGGACGAATCGGCAATCGCCTTGCGAAAAAACGTATTGTTATAGATCAGCGTCCTCTGGATAGGCCTGTTCAGCACCATGCCCCGTTCGGGAATGTTCCAGATGACGTTGCGGAAGAAGCTGATGCCACTGGTCCAAGCATCCATATAAAATCCGAAGCTCAGATGATCAGACAAATTGTCGTGCAGCCAGTTATGATGAATTTGCGTCTGATCGAAGTCATGATTGAACAGATAAATCATGCCCGAATCTTTCGTCAACGCATTAGCGAAGGAAATGTCGCAGTATTCGATTATCGAACGGGAAAATACACCTGAGATCGACGTCCGGCCGCTCCTCGTAATCGTACAGCGGGATACCCAATGACCGACGCCAGTTAGCCAAATCATGCTCGCATACGTCGCCTCGAAGTTGCCGTCGTGAATGTAACAGTTGTACACGAAGTTGCGCTCCCCCGAAATGGAGATGCCGTTTCCTTCGAAATGGGAAATTTCGCAGTCACGGAGCGTATTGCCGTATCCGCCCAGGGCTACGCCTCGCGTTCTTCCATAGATCGATTGACGGTACCCGAAGGAGCGGTCCATGCCGTAAATATGCGATTTCCGGATCAGGCAATGGCTGGCCTCCTCCGTCGTAATGCTCGCGCCCCTGCAGTCCACGCCGGCAATATGGATATGTTGCCTGTCCCGCAGATCAAATGCATACTCGCGTCGCTTCACCTCAACAACGCAATCCGCCGGGTGCTTGCCTTCAGGCACAATCACATACAGCATCCTTTCCCCGGAGCCGTAATACCATTCCTTCTCCGTATCAAGTGCGCGCAGCGTCCGGGTAATAAAATACAGATCTCCCGGTTTTGTGTGATAATGATCAGCCGAGCTGACCCATTGTTCGTGATAAAGCGTGCCTGCAGCAAAGCTGCTCACTTTGGCTGTGGACATAAAATAGCCTACTCCGTTCACGCAGGCAACCATCGCCCCGTCCCAGTGACCGTCCGGAAACGACTGCAAGTCTTCGTCGAAAATCGTGCTATTCGTCAGTCCGCTGGTCGCCGCATCGACACGTGCATATTGCGAACGATCCAGCCGATCCCGGATTTTCGGCCATTGAGCTTCCATGCCAAGCTCCTCATCAAAGTAGACCAGCGTTTCACTGCCGTCCCCCAAATCCCAATCCAGCTTCGCTTTGTAGACAGCCCCATCATGCTGCGTCCATTCCGTCACCTCGTCGCAGCCGCTGACGACTACCCGCTCGTTCCCATAAGCTTCAAAACGAATAGGTGCGTCTTCCCGACCATTACGGACAGGCGCCACTGTCTCCCGGTAGACGCCCTCCCGAATGAAGCATACGTCCCCAGCCTCCATCGCTTGCGCCGCTCTCCCGATCGTGCGGAACGGGCATTGCAAGGTCCCTCCGTCGTTGGCGTCGTCGCCATTCACCGCAACATAATAGATCTTGTTCATTGCTGCTCCTCCTTTATTGTAAAGGCTGTCCGGGAAACAAGGCTAACACCCTGGACTCGTCTTCCGCGGACAAGCCTTTCCCGTCACAATATGTAACATTTCGGGTCAATTCCTCTACTGATGTCGTCCCGGTAAGAGTCACCGCAATATCAGGACAGGCTAGACTGAAGCGCATCGCCGGCTCTACCAGCCCATTCGACTTCCCCTTTCGGAGAAATTCGAGCTGCTGCTTTCGTCGCTCCCCTTCTGCCAACTTATCCGGATATTTGTACAGAAACGGAGCCGGCTGCTCCGTCAGCAGCCCCATGCAGAGAGGGCTTCCGTGAATAACGCCGACATTCGCATACCTGGTTAACGGCAGCAACTCATCCCTGGCGGTGTAATCCAACAGCGTGTATCTCCCGAAGGTTTGGATCGTATCGATGGTGCCCTCTCGTACAAAAGGCAGCAGCCTGTTCAATTGGCCGGCATTGACGCCGATCGCACGCACGGTTCCCTCCCGCTTGAGCTTCAGGAAGGCCTCAATTGTTCCTTCCATTGCCTCTTCATAGCTTACGGATTCCAACTCATGCAGTTGAATCAGATCGAGATAATCGGTCTGCAGCCGCTTCAGACTTTCCTCTACCGATCGAAGAGTATTCTCGTACGTATAAGGAACGCCGCGCACGACCGCTTTGGTCGCCAGAATTACCCGATTCCGCTTGCCTTTCAACGCCAACCCAACTCTCCGTTCACTTTCCCCTCCGCCGTACAGAGGTGCAGTGTCGATAAAATTAATGCCAAAATCCAATGCAGCATCAATTACCCGAATCGCTTGCTCGTCCGTCACATCGCCATAGTCTCCGCCCAGCGGCGCGCCGCCGAGCCCCAATCTGGAAACGTGAAAATTCGTTTTCCCCAATGCCGTATACTCCATTAATCTTCTCCCCATCCCGGATGGTCTCGGCCGCTGCTCCCTGCCGTGCCTCGCTAATGAGAATAAGGGATCAGAGAGAGCAATCGCAATTTCAAATTCTTTTAAAAACGTTCATTTTCTTATTTTTAGGAGTGTATTGGACATGGAACAGCATACTACTACTATATTTTATGAACTCATTCGCTTGGAAGTATCATTGTTAACAAGAAGAAACGCTGCGTGTCCTTGGCTAAGGAGGTGCCGTTTCTCGGTGAAATATTGGAACAAGTATAGGGTGAATACATTCCTGTATTTAAAAAAAGACGCCTATTGGCGTCCTCAAAAATTCATTATGCAGGCAAACTGTATGTTTGGTGTAAATGACCGTAAAAACTTGATTTCTACCTTTTTAAAATGTAACGGACATAAATGACCGTAAAAGACTTGCTTCCTGCCTTTTTAATTTGTAACGGGCATAAATGACCGTAAAATCACTATTCTCTCCCTAAAATTGCTGTTTCCGTCGCGTAAAGGTCACCAGCGTCCGTTACAATTTTTAGTACGCTTTTTTCGCTTGCTAAGGGTCGTTGATGTCCGTTAGAATTCTGCATTTTCAAGCAGCACTTGCACCGATTTTCATTTTGTCGATTTTACATTCGTTCACCGCAGTACGGACTCAGAATTATCTATCAATCAGACCGGATGTTTGAAGCAGCCTTTGTATAATTATCGCGACCTCTGCTCGGGTAATGTTAGCTTTAGGTGCTAACAAGTTATTATTTCTGCCTGAGATGATTCCTGCACTTAGGCTATCTGTAATGCCTTGACGTGCCCAATCAGATACCGTGCTAGCATCAGAAAATGTACGAATGACATCGACATTTGTTTGATTTGTAGAGCTCTTTTTCTGCCCTGTTAACACCATCGCTTTAGAAATCATTAACATAGCTTGCTCACGCGTAATTTTATCATTCGGGCGGAAGGTGCCATCTTCAAATCCATTAATTAGACCATATTCATATGCAGTCTGAACTGCACTGTGGTACCAAGAAGTTAATTTTACGTCAGTAAATAAACTATTTTCTTGTGATAAATGCAGTCCTAATCCACGGATAATAATAGCAGAAAACTCAGCTCGAGTAATGACTTGATCAGGATTATACATCCCATTTCCGACTCCGCTAACTACCATACGAGATCCCATATTATTAACTGCAGCTTTCGCCCAATGATGCTCTACATCAATAAATTGTGCTGGATTCCAGATGAGTGAATAAGTGCTATTGGTTACGCTAGATAAAACCGCAAAATATTGGTCACCCACTTTTTTAATTTGAGTAGGAATATGTCTTATTGTGCCATCTGGTTCTACAACAACCCCTGTCGTTATTCGGTTCGGATCTACTCCATCCGGAATGGCTATCGTACGCTCAACATAGGCGTTAAACCGCGATATCTCGACTGTACGCCCATCATACTCTGCACTAACCTTGAAATTAAGCGGTAGCACAACTTGTGTTACCCCTTTGCGATTAATGGCAGCATTAATATTTTGCATCATACTGTCGAGCGGCTCTGCAATTTCAATTTTTACTTTGACACCCTCTAATGCTACATTTGCTCCAAGCTGAGAAGATAATGCTGAAATATCAATTTGGTCAGCTGGTAACGTGTACGAAGCCTTATTCGTTTGTAGTACAATCATCACCTGCTGCTTCTCCAAATTTTTAATGATCCGTCCATTAATCTCAGCAATAACAACATTACCATCTGCGGTCACTGGAATCGTAATGACTGCTTGCTTACCTTCTTCTTCAGTTTGTTGCATCAGCTTTTGTTCATCTACTCTAACCGTAATTACTTTTTGTCCGTTTATTATCGAAGACGTTGCAGTACCTGCATTTACAACTTTCCCGTTAACTAATACCAATAATGCATTTTCTAAAGGGTTCGATATGACGACATCAGTATATATTGCATTTACCATAACTGTAATGGTTTCCTCGTCCGTCAAAGTTCCATCACTCACTTTTACAGTAAACGTATATTTTTTCGAACCATGCTTTGCCGATGGTTTCCAAGTAAATTCACCTGTTTGACTGTCTATCAAAGCGCCTTCTGGTGCATCGACTAAGCTGTAGGTTAACGTGTTAGCTGGTTCATCTTCATCTGTTGCCGTTGCGGTAAATGATAACTGGCTTCCTACATTTACTGTTTTATCTCCAATTGCTGCTAGCACTGGCGCTGTATTTACTTCATTAACCGTAACCGTGATTTCCTCTTCATCACTTAATGTGCCATCGCTTACACGAACCATGAACGTATATGCTCCCGGACCTTCTGCTTCCGTTGGCGTCCATGTGAATACACCTGTCGCAGCGTTAATGCTTGCTCCTATCGGTGCTCCAACCAGGCTATACGTCAGCGTATTCGCTGGCAGGTCTGCATCTGTTGCTGTTGCCGTAAATGTCAGTAACGTTTCTTCATCCACTGTTTTGTTCCCGATGGCTGCAAGTACTGGAGCTGTGTTGACTTCGTTCACCGTAACCGTGATTTCCTCTTCATCACTTAATGTGCCATCGCTTACACGAACAATGAACGTATATGCTCCAGGACCTTCTGCTTCCATTGGCGTCCATGTGAATACACCCGTCACAGCGTTGATGCTTGCTCCTGTCGGAGCTCCAACCAGACTATACGTCAGCGTATTCGCTGGCAGGTCTGCATCCGTTGCTATTGCCGTAAATGTGAGCAACGTTTCTTCATCCACTGTTTTGTTCCCGATGGCTGCAAGTACTGGAGCTGTGTTGACTTCGTTCACCGTAACCGTGATTTCCTCTTCGTCGGTTAATGCACCATCACTTACACGAACTATGAACGTATAAGCTCCCGGACCTTCCGCTTCCGTTGGCGTCCATGTGAATACACCTGTCGCAGCGTTAATGCTTGCTCCTGTCGGTGCTCCAACTAAGCTGTACGTCAAAATAGCCGAGTCCGAATCTGTTGCGGTTGCTGTAAATGTTAGCAGACTTCCTTCGTTCACTGTCTTATTACCGATTGCTGCAAGTATGGGGGCCGCATTTACTTCGTTGACTGTAATCGTAATTTGTTCGCTGTCAATCAGTATTCCGTCACTTACGCGTACCGTAAATGTATAGCTGCCTGGACCCTGCGCTTCCGTTGGCGTCCATGTGAATAGACCTGTCGCAGCGTTAATGCTTGCTCCTATTGGTGCTCCAACCAGGCTGTACGTCAGCGTATTCGCTGGCAGGTCTGCATCCGTTGCTATTGCCGTAAATGTCAGCAACGTTTCTTCATCCACTGTTTTGTTCCCGATGGCAGCAAGTACTGGAGCTGTGTTGACTTCGTTAACAGTAACCGTAATTTCCTCTTCGTCAGTTAATGTCCCATCGCTTACACGTACCTTAAATGTGTAGTTACCAGGACCTTGTGCTTCTGTCGGCGTCCATGTGAATACACCCGTCACAGCGTTGATGCTTGCTCCTGTCGGTGTTTCAACTAGGCTATATGTCAGCGTATTCGCTGGCAGGTCTGCATCCGTTGCTACCGCCGTAAACGTGAGCATCGCTTCTTCATCCACTGTTTTGTTCCCTATTACAGCAAGTACTGGAGCTGTGTTGACTTCGTTCACCGTAACCGTGATTTCCTCTTCATCACTTAATGTGCCATCGCTTACACGAACAATGAACGTATATACTCCCGGACCTTCTGCTTCCGTTGGCATCCATGTGAATACACCCGTCGCAGCGTTAATGCTTGCTCCTGTCGGTGCTCCAACTAAGCTGTACGTCAAAATAGCCGAGTCCCAATCTGTTGCGGTTGCTGTAAATGTTAGCAGACCTCCTTCGTTCACTGTCTTATTGCCTATTGCAGCAAGTATGGGGGCAGCATTTACTTCGTTGACTGTAACCGTAATTTGTTCGCTGTCAATCAGTATTCCGTCACTTACGCGGACCGTAAATGTATAACTGCCTGGACCCTGCGCTTCCGTTGGTATCCATGTGAAAACACCCGTCGCAGTGTTAATGCTTGCTCCTGTCGGTGCTCCAACTAAGCTGTACGTCAGCGTATTCGCTGGCAGGTCTGCATCCATTGCTATTGCCGTAAATGTGAGCAACGTTTCTTCATCCACCGTTTTGTTTCCGATGGCTGCAAGTACTGGAGCTGTGTTGACTTCGTTCACCGTAACCGTGATTTGCTCTTCAGCGTTTGATGCGCCATCATTTACGCGTACCGCAAATGTATAGCTGCCTGGACCTTGTGCTTCTGTTGGCGTCCATGTGAATTCACCGGTTGATGAGTTAATAGACGCTCCAACTGGTGCACCCACAAGGCTGTACGTTAACGTATCTCCATCAAAATCAGTAGCAGAGGCTGTAAACGTCAGCAAATCCCTTTCATTTATCGTTTTGTTACCAATAGCTGCGAGCACTGGTGCAGTGTTCACCGGGGACGCTGCTAAAATTTCACCAGATCGACTATTCATGTATCCATAATCCAAGCTCTGTCCCATATCCAAACTATTTCTTCCATCAATCGGAGCTAGTAGAACGGGTGCAGCAGCGATACGCGGTGGACATACTGGAAGTAAAGAAAAAATTAAAAGAAACGATAAAAAAATATAAATACTAGTTTTATTCTTCATGTACTATCAAAGACCCCCAACTAATTTAATAAAATTCAGCATAAAATGATGACTTCGGAGGGAATATATCTTCCATCGTAAAGTTACTTAAATTGTAGGCATAATCACCAGTCTCAAATATATATTTACCATAAAAAACAATTAGTTTTAGTAGCCTGAATTACATAAAGAAAAAAAGTCGGTTGCTCATTTGAATTGTAAAGCAAAAATGGATGATGAGGAAACATAATAGTGACGAAAAATGGACACTTTAACAAAAGGTGTCCTAGTTGCATGCCTATTCATTTTCTACGCAAGTCAATTTATCTACTCTTCAACTAGACTACTATCTAACCCATCAATACCTTTAAGAAATATCATAGAAAAGTGATGAATTTGTCTTTTTAGTTGCTCTTCTCCCTCATGTAAGAAAAGAATAATAATACCTGTCATAGAGGCAACAGCAGTTTGACTAGCTGATTTGACATCCTTAATCTGCCACTCTTTTGCTTCGTTACCTGCTTTAAATATGTTCATAAAGAGTTCCATATAGCGACGATTGACTTCGTTTACTTTTTCTCCTGTACTTTGTAATTCGATGTCTCTTGAATAAAATTCAAGCATAGCCAATTGCAACGGATAATAATAGTCTACGTTGGCGCACAATTCATTTATACGGATAAATTTTTCTCTATTGGTATTACATTTTTTTTCTTCTTCCAGCCAAACTTCAATCCATTTCTCCTCTTCGTTTTTAATAATTTCTATAAATAAGTTTTCTTTTGTCCCAAAGTGATGATAAAGATTGCCTTTACTGCTCCTTGAAAATTTCACAATATCCCCTGTTGTTGTAGCATTGTAACCATTTTTCACAAACAATTCTTTTGCTGTTTCCATTATGCGTTCTTTCATATTTACACTCCTTATTTCAAAGAGATTCCAGGTGCGATTAATTATAGCATAGACATAATATGATTGTTACATTATAAGAATCAGAAAAATCTTGATAAAATAATTCTTATATGATAACCTTTAAATCAAACAGACCGACCGTACGGTCTATAAGGAAAAACTTATCATAAGGAGAGTAATGCATGAATAAATTTTTTAACCGAAAAGTAGAAGAATTGACTTCAAAACAACGATGGATCGCCTTAATCGTTCTATCTGTAAGTTTATTTGTAATTGTAATGGATATGACGATTCTGATAATGGCTCTGCCAGATTTGATTCAAGATATTAAGCCTTCAGCTGCACAACAATTATGGATTGTGGATATCTATTCGCTCGTGTTAGCAGGGTTCATTATTCCTATGAGTGTACTTGCTGATAAATGGGGACGTAAGAAAGCATTATTAACAGGCTTTTTCTTATTTGGTTTAACCTCTGTACTTATCATCTTTGCTAAAAGCCCGGAACATGTTATTATACTTCGATTCTTCCTTGGCTTTGCAGGCGCTTTGATTATGCCAACCACATTATCTATGATTCGTACAATTTTTAGTAATCCTAAGGAAAGAGCAACTGCTTTAGCGGTTTGGGCAGTCGTATCCGGACTTGGTTCTGCACTTGGACCTATTATTGGCGGCCTTCTGCTAGAATACTTCTCATGGCAGTCGACCTTCCTTATTAATATACCATTTGCTGCTTTTGCAGTAGTTGCAGGCTCATTCCTGCTGCCAGAAGTTAAAGTAAAAAGTGGCCGTTGGGATATAGTTGGTACGGTTTTATCTATTATCGGTATGCTTGGTTTAGTTTGGAGTATCAAAGAATTTTCAAAAGAAGGTATTACTGACACTACTTTATGGATTGTAGGTATTGCTGCTGTCATCCTTTTAACTATATTCGTTATTAAAAATATTAGGAGTTCGCAGCCGATGTTAGATGTACGCTTGTTCAAAAATCGTGGATTTTCTTCTGGCATACTTGCTGCATTCATGTCAATGTTCTCCATGGCAGCCGTCATCTTACTCGTTTCTCAATGGCTACAAACAGTAGAAGGTTTGTCTCCATTTAATGCTGGTCTGCATTTACTTCCGATGGCAGGCGGATCTCTACTATTCTCACCTGTTGCACCTAGCCTCGCAGCTCGTTTTGGTCCTAAATTAATATTACCACTTGGTATAGCGACTGCTGGTATTGGATTCCTTATTATTTATTTTGCTGGACATCCATTAGAGTATTCCACTTTACTCATCGCATTAATACTCATTGGTGCCGGTACTGCCGCTCTAGCTCTTGCAACAACTCTTATTATGATTGGAACACCGGTGGAAAAAGCCGGTAACGCATCGGCGATGGAGGAAATAATGTATGATCTTGGAAATGTGTTTGGAATCGCCGTTTTAGGAAGTGTTGCTTCTAATTTATACCGCTCTCATCTAAATATCGAGCAATTTGTTACGGCTGGTCTAGAGCGCCAATTGGCAGATATCTCCAACGAATCAATTGCAGGGGCAATAGAAGTAGCTAATATGCTTGGATTATCCGAACTGTCAGAAGCAGCATTCACAGCCTTTAATGATTCTTTTGCCACTACAGCTTTAATCGGCGGACTCATTATGATTGGAAGCGCGATAACTATATATATATTAATTCTAAAATCTTTAGATATTACTAAAGAAGAAACTCAAAAAACTCATTAAATTTAGAAACTGATTTTAAAATATCTGTATGAATACCATTTTTAAATAAGTGTGCCCTAACTATGCCATTAAAATGTAAAAGCCCTAAAACCCAGTGTTACCAAGGGTTTTAGGGCATCTATTACTATTCCCACTCCAAGTTTGCAGGTGACGCAAACCAGACCAAATATGAGAATAATGCTTTATGGTATAGGCAACACCAATCAGATTAATTCATGCTCGTCTTTTCGTAAATAAATGGAAGCATACTCCAAATGGATCCTTTACATACCCATAACCTTCTGTATAAAAATCGCCTCTGTATTCTCTTAATATGCTTGAACCTTTTTCAATCATTCTGTCATAGATGGCTTTTGTTTCTTCCGCTGTATTAAAGGTGAGACAAATAGAAACATTAGTCCCTTCTGTAATAGGAAGACCTTCTGTATCATCAGCCAGCATTATTTTAATATTCCCAAATTGTAGTACGGATTGGTCAATTCGATTGTAATCATCTTCAGAAACACCTATCTTTGCTTGTTCTGGTCTGTCTTTCACTCTTTGCAAATAGACTGTTGTTGCATTAAAAATATCTTCATAAAACAATCTTGCTTCTTCTGCGTCTGTCGTTATTAAAAAATAGGGAGATACTTCAAACTCCATTATAAATCCTCCTTATCATTTTGATATAATACAAGTATAAAATTTAATGGTGACACTTTGTGGCACCTTAAGGAGAGTTTTGTATGAAAAAATCAATGCGATTATATCATATGATTCACTTTGTCAATACAAAGACCGTCTTTAACCTCTCTGATTTGATAGAAAAATTCGGAATTTCAAAGAGAACAGCATTACGAGATATTCAAGAAATGGAAATGCTGGGCGTTCCCATATATAGTGAAGCTGGAAAACACGGCGGATATAGAATCATCCGAGAAAGAAATTTAACAAAAATTGATTTAACGAATGAGGAAAGTAACGCTCTGATATTTGCCTTAACCAGTATTTCGAATATGAATTCTCTACCATTCAGCACCACTTATGAAGATATTTTTCATAAAATATACACCAATTCTACTACTGAACAAAGGAATAGCATTGATTTCTTTAAAAATAAAGTGAAGTACCATCATATCCATGTAAATAACAACGAGTTTGATGTAACTCCTTTTATTCAAGTTATGGCTAAAAAGAAATGGCTGCATATTATTTATGCAGATAGAAAAATGAACGGACTTTATTTCATCATCGGCTTTCTTTTTAAAAATGGTCTTTGGTATATGGTTATTACAAATGAATCAATGAACTATACCCAGATTCTAAATGCAGAAAAAATTAATGAACTTCAAGAAATAACTGAAATGAAAGAAATACCAAAGATAACGATGGATAACTTTCAAAAGTATATGTTTCGTACTGATAATAAAATCAAAATAGACATTCATTGTCAGAAGAGGGGACTCAATATGCTAAAGAATCATCTTTGGGATAGCGTAACGATTTCCCACATAGGCGATAATATGTATCTCTTTGAAACTTATGTGAATGAAAAGGATTTGAATTATATTTCCTCTTTACTAAGTAAATTGGGGAAACATATTAAAGTAGTCTCACCAGAACCTTTAATACAGCGAATAATTAACGAGTTAGAGGAAGTCTTAGCAATGTATCAGAATAGCTAGGGCTTTATCACTGTTTTAGCCAAAAAAAAGTACGACAGTTGGGATGTGACACTCAAAAAATAAGCAATAAAAAAGAGATATTGCTTTTACACAATATCTCTCACTTTTCTCCGTTCCCTCTGGCGGAATCTTGGCGGAGAACCTATTCATTTTTAATTGTTTTATTCATTTTACGTACCATCGAAATGCAGTCAAATCAACGTTTTCACTTTAAATGCTCCTAGTGAATTACTCCCATTCAATCGTCGCCGGCGGCTTAGATGTCACATCGTATACGATACGGTTGACGTTATCGACCTCATTAACGATACGTACAGAGATTTTTTCAAGAACGTCCCAAGGAATACGTGCCCAGTCTGCAGTCATACCGTCGATGGACGTTACAGCGCGAATACCTACTGTGTAGGAGTAAGTACGAGCATCCCCCATTACGCCAACGCTCTTCATGTTAGGAAGGGCTGTGAAGTACTGCCAAATTTCACGATCAAGGCCCGCCTTAGCAATTTCTTCACGAAGAATAGCATCGGATTCACGTACGATTTTCAGCTTGTCCTCTGTAACTTCGCCAAGAACGCGAATAGCAAGACCTGGTCCTGGGAACGGCTGGCGCCATACAATTTCACTTGGCAAGCCGCACTCTTCACCGACCTTGCGCACTTCATCCTTGAATAGCGCTTTAAGCGGCTCAACGAGCTCAAATTTAATATCTTCAGGCAAACCGCCCACGTTATGATGCGATTTGATTGTTTGTGCAGTAGCTGTGCCGCTCTCGATAATATCGGTATACAGTGTGCCTTGTGCAAGGAACTGATAATCATCAAGCTTGCTTGATTCTTCATCAAATACATAGATGAACTCGTTGCCGATAATTTTACGTTTTCTCTCTGGATCTTCTACGCCGGCAAGCTTGCCCAAGAAACGCTCGCGAGCATCGATTTTGATAACCTTCATATCGAACTTGCCAACAAAGGTCTCCATAACGCTCTCGGCTTCACCTTTGCGCAGCAAGCCATGATCGATAAACATACAAGTCAGCTGATCCCCGATCGCTCTATGCAATAGCACAGCTACTACGGAAGAATCTACACCGCCAGACAGCGCGCAAAGCACTTTCTTGTCGCCTACTTGATTGCGAATATCACGGATCGCATCATCAATGAAAGACTCCATCGTCCAGTTGCCTTCGCAGCCGCACACATTGTATAGGAAATTGCGCAGCATTTCATTTCCGTATACGCTATGCTTTACTTCCGGATGGAATTGTACCGCATAGAAACTGCGCTCAGCATTGCTCATTGCAGCAATTGGCGCATGATCTGTACTTGCGTCAACCTGGAATCCGACCGGCGGCTCAATAACTAAGTCTGTGTGGCTCATCCAAACTGTCTGAACCTTTTCCAAATCTTTCGCTATCGCACTGTTTTCAACAAAAGTAACTTCGGCTTTGCCGTACTCGCGCTTGCCAGCGCGCTCTACTTTTCCGTTCAATTGCATAGCCATCATCTGCATGCCGTAGCAAATGCCGAAGATAGGAATGTTTAGATCGTAAATAGTCGGATCAACAAGCGGCGATTTTTCCTCATAAGCGCTTGCCGGTCCGCCTGTGAAAATAATACCCTTTGGCTGCAGCTCACGAATGCGATCTATTGAAGTATTGTATGGCAATAATTCGCTGTACACTCCTAAATCACGAATTCGGCGGGCGATCAATTGGTTGTATTGTCCGCCAAAATCAAGAACAACGACGATTTCTGTTTGCTTTGTCATTACCGAGCCTCCCTCAATTAATGTAGTAATTATATATAACGCTATTCAAGAGAGTCAAGGTGAAGCTTGTAAACTACACCGAATTGTTAATTCCTTTGCGATTTATTGTGCACAATCTTCCATTAATATATTTTTGGCAGTTGATTTCTTTTGCCTAGCCTCACAAATAATTGTCTGCGCAGCACAAGCTTGATCGCATTTCTTAACACATCTGGCGAAGGAGCACTTAGCCAAGGATTTGCTTTTTGAAAGCTGGCTTCCTCGCTCCAGACAAGCAATTTGTCCAGCTCCATCCGTTGTTCGTCGCATAAGTATGGCATAATCTGCTGCTTTTTTTCCCGCCACGTCATAATTAGTTGAAGCGTCGGCTTGACAATTGTTTGCCCGCTGCTCGATAGTCTGTTATTAAAGCTATTGGATTTTATTTCCTTTGCGTTTGATTGCTTATCACTTGCAGAGCTAACTGTTGCTTTCTTGGAATTTTCAGAATTGCCAGGATATCTGCTACTCGTCAAACTGTGCCACATGCAGTCCATCAAGCTCAGATATAAATCGCGCAGCCTGACGTCGAGCTTTATTCTTTTTGCTCCCGATATTTGTCCATGCTTTTTTCTTTCCGTCCGACTTGGCAAATTGGATTCAAATGCAGCTTTATGAAGCTTATACATCCTTGCATAAGTAAGCAGATGAAGCTTGGCTTTAATACGAAAACGCAGCCTGTAGATTGCGACAAAAACAGCTGCAAATAACAACACTGCTGCACTTACAGCACCAAGCATGATATACTTCACGCTAGCTCCATTATCCGTCATAATTCCCCATTTTTCCATCTGCGATTCTAATTGCTGCTGCAAGCCGATATAGGTGTCTTTTACTGATTGCGCGAATGCTTTTGCAGTTTGCTCAATCTGGGTATTAGCCTGCTGCAGCCAGCTGCCTTCAAATACAGAGCTGCCTCCATTGCTGCTATTTGCAGAGCTTGTACTCGAGCCGCTGTTTAAACCCGACTGCGATAATGCGTGTTCTGTGCCTGTATAATTCGACAATTCCGCTTGTCCCGAATAACCCGGTGTCGGATCGAACGGAACCCAGCCTGCTCCCGGAAAATACACCTCTACCCAGGCATGGGCATCTGATGAACGGACTTCATAGACAGCGTTCCGCACCGAACTGCCTGTACCCGTTGCTGCAGTGTACTTCTCATCAGCTGCAAGCTTTTCCCCAGAGGCGAATCCTTTCACCCACCGAGCCGGAATATCTTGCGCACGCAGCATCACAACCATGGCTGTGGAAAAATGAACGCAATATCCGCTTTGCTGCTCAAACAAAAAATGATCAACAAAATCCGATCCTTCTGGCGGGATCGAGCTGTTTTCCTTGGTATAGCTGTAGCTTGTTTTCAAATAAGCTTCAACTGCTTTGACTTGATCGTAGCGGCTTGTTACACCGCCGCCTGCTTTTTCTGCCGATAGAGCCAGCACTCTATCCGGAATGCTATCATTCAGCTGCAAATAAGGCGCCAACTGCCTCGGGGTCAGCTCTTCCCTGACGCTGCTGCTTGTTTCCTGTGTCATATCACTTTTATCCTTCAGCTCCTGCTCGAGCCTGCGCAGCTGCTTCTCATCGACAATAGGAAGATAGCTATCGACAGTATATTGTTCAATTTGAACATAATCATCTACAGGATATAATCCGCTAGTGCTTTCGTTCTGTATGTAGGCATGCAGCTTTCTGCGCGGATCGGCTGCAATAAGCTGGGTAAGTTTACTTTGATATCCGGTGCTAAAAAAAGGCATCGCCGCCTGGGGCTTGGCAAAAACGATCGTCTGGCTAATGAGTGCACCTCTGCCGGCTTGGGATGCTTGTGCAGAAGCTTTCTCTTCAACTGCTTTTCCGCCTGGCTTGTTGCCAGAATCGCGTTGCCGGGCTTCAATCGGCTGAAAAAGCTGCGCTAATTCGCGATCGACGCCAAAGCTCCAGCCTTTGCCATCATAATAGCTTTTTGCCTCCCCCCGCCAATAACCTTCGACTGGTGTTGTTCCATAAAACATGATCATGTCGTCATCTTGAAACGGAGCGCCGAGCAAGCTGTCGTCGAAGCTGTAGCCAGACAATGCTTTGCCAGTCTGCACATCAAGTGATACGGTTGAAGCTTTGGCCGCCTTTGGTTTTGCTGAAGATTCCAGCATATGTGTGAATTGCTCGGATAATGCAGCTGTCCACTGCGGCGGCTCATGCTTTTGTGCCATCGGTGCTGAAACGAGCAGTACGCATGAGCAAATAGCTGCTGCTAAGCATATGGCTCTTATATTCCATTTCTTAAACTGATCTCGTATTTGCTGATCATGTGATAAACGGACTTTTGGCGTCTGCTGAGGCAAGCCGGCAGACAAACCTGCTGTAATCTCCGTATCCAGAAGCCTGTCAATACGGGGCAAGGCTGCTATCGATACGAGCAGCATGCCTGCTGCCGCGGCGCGCACCAAGCCATAGAACGTATTATAGCCAAGCGCTACATGAAGCACGATTAAATAAAGCATAGTCAGCCCAACGAGCACTAGTCCGATTTGACGCAGCCAAATAAGCCTTTGCAACGCCGGAATGAGCATAGCGAACCCGATAAGCAGCAATAAGGTTCTTAGCTCGCCTGACATAGCAAGCAGCCCGCTTTCGAACAGGCTGGCAATATGATCGACGAGCAGCCCCGGCATCTGCAGCAGCCAGCTGATCATTGAGGAACGCTCCTCTTTAAACAGCAAGGCCAGTGTCATTAAACAATTGATCCCTTGCAAAAGCAGCTCGAACCATGCGGACAGCCGCAGCAAGCCAATCGCAACGACAACGCCAAGAAATACATAAAGAACAGCAGCAGTTTGCTGTCCTGTACCTGTAAACTTGCTTGTCCATGGATAAATCCATTCCATTAATAAGCCGAACAAAAAAGCACTCGTAAACAAGCGGTATAATAAGCTGCCCTCACTGTCTTTAGGCGAAATCATATTGCTGTGCACCCCCTGTTTGTACTTGCGCTTTTGCTCTCTCATGAGAAAAATAGAGCCATTTAAGCGAAATCCCTTCCGCTTCCCATAGCTTCTGCTGCTCGCGCATTTGATAGCTCAACACCGAACTGCCTGCAACAATATGCAGCACCAGCCTTTTGCCTTGCCTTTTCAATTGCCCATTCAGTTCCAGCCAGCGGTCGCCTTGTTTCCAATCCGTCGTAAAAACATCAATGACAGAGGCAGAAAATGAAGCCAGTCGGCTTGTATCAAGCGCCGCCGTACTAAACTTAGGAACTGCGGCAGCCAAACCATGGCGCAATGCGGACAGCTGCTGTTCGTACTTATCAGAGCGGACGTCGGATACTAAATAAGACCCCTGCTCCATATACACAAGCTGATGCTCCCCCGCGCTTGCTGATTGCTCCAATTCAAGCAGCAGCCAGCTGATCGACTGATTAAATAAACGATCGAGCTCATTGCCTTTATTCGTCCGGCTGCAGCCGTTATCCAATATTCGCAGCTTAACAACAGGCGGCTGCTCATAGTCATTAACTTTAGTGTGCAGTCCTTGCCCTCTTGCCAAAGTGCGATAGTCGATATGCATGAACGAATCGCCTTCCCGGTACTGGCGGCTGTGCGGACCTTGGCCAGCCTGCTGCTGCAAAGTGTCAGCCTCAGTGTCAGCCTCCAGCAGCCCATCGCGATGACGCTGCAGCTGAGCAATCCGATTCGGGGCCTCCTCTTGCTTGCGGCTATTTTCCTGCTGGCTGGCAAGCTTGAGGCCCGCCCGCCGCTGCTTTTCAGTATCATCAAGCTGAGCCGGCAGCACAGTAAAAGTATCCTCCAGCGCAATTTGCAGCTTACAAGCTGTAAAACCGAGCCAATCTCCTACGGCAACCGCTAATGGCTCATACTGATAGCAGCCTCTATCGAGCTGCTCCCATGTGTAAGTGATGCTTTGCTCGCCGCGTCTTAATGATGCCAATACGGTTCGAAACTGCACAGCGGAAGGATAAGCGGTACTAGTATTTATAAGGCGTTCTCCTACTGCTGCCCAGACGAGCGGCATACCGAAGCGATGCTTGATCGTTAATACCGCTTCAATTGTTCCTCCGCTCTGCGTTATTTTATGATGAATCGTACGCCCTGCTTCAAGCCCCAGTACACCGATAAGTGGTGCTAAACCTGAGATCATTACGATGGCTAGCGTAAGTGACAACACAAGCCACTCAACCGCGCCGCCGCGCAGCAGTACAGCCGCAAAAGAAGTCCATAGTGCAGCTGCAATAAACAGCCATGCGCCGATGCGGGTGCGGATTGCTATAGCATTTTGATTCGCATTTTTCTTCATCGCGCTCTCTCACTTCTCGTATAAAATAGCGAAAGCTTGCTTCTGACAATATGCTCTAAAAAAGAAGACTTGCTAGTTTCATAGCTTGCCTCCGGGGTTAATCTGATCCGATGCGGCAGCGCAAATAATGCTGTTTCCAGCAAATCGTCCGGAATAACATAGGAGCGTCCAGCGATATATGCAGAGGCTTGGGCGGTGCGCAGCCAATCGCGCATCGCTCTTGGGCTGATGCCAAGCAGCACTTTGTCAGACTCTCGCGTAGCTGCAGCAACCTGCAGCATATATTCCAGCAGCGACCGGTCGACATGGGCCGTCCTGGCCTCCGCTTGCATCTCCAGCCATTCCTGAACAGACAGAACAGGTGCTGCCTTGGATAGCATTTCGCTGCGTTTTCTTTCGGCAAATTGCTCAAGCAAACGAAGCTCGTCCGCTGCGTCCGGGTAGCCAATTGCTATACGGGCAATAAACCGGTCGAGCTGAGCCTCAGGCAGCTGGCTGGTCCCTTCAAATGCGAGTGGGTTTTGGGTAGCTATAATCATAAAAGGCGCCGGCAGCCTGCGTGTTTTCCCATCGATGGTGAAGGCCCGCTCCTCCATCACCTCAAGCAATGCGGATTGAGTGCGCGGCGAGGTGCGGTTAATTTCATCCGCCAGTACAATATTGGCCACAATGGGACCTGGCCGATAGACGAGCTCGCCCGTCTTGCTGTCCAAAACCAAACCGCCGATCACGTCGGCAGGCAGCATATCTGAAGTGAACTGAATCCGTTTGTATTCCCCGCCAACCGCGGCTGCGAAGGAGCTGGCAAGCAGAGTTTTCCCTACCCCTGGAATATCCTCCAGCAGCACATGGCCGCCGGCCATAAGCGATGTAACAAACTGATGAATGACCGCACGCTTTCCTAGCAATACACTTTCCAGTCTCGTATACAAACGCTGCAGTAATATTTGATTTTCCTTATGTCGTGAAGAAATAATTATAGCAATCGCCTCCAATACTATCGATTACTACATAGCTTCTCCGTTTTTTACTATTTTTAGACGTAATAGATTGTTAGAAATGAAAGTGAGCGCCCATCTTTCATTAGAGCTAGCTAAATATTCGAACAGGCTAACATTGCCTTCTAACGAATCCTAGCAGCGCTATTAGGCTGAAATTTGCTATTTTTGTAATCTAACGAAGGTGAAAAGCCTTATTGGGGTGAAAAGAGGCTACAAGTGGCGGTTTGATCACAGATAGCGCTATGTGGATTCGTTACAAATTCAAAAGGGGTAGATTTTGAGGAATAGCGCTTCTCAGCTTCGTTAGAAATCAAAAGTACTGATTGAGCTGATAAAAAGCTAACCACTCATTAGTCGCTTGTTAAGCAGTTAGAACACAAGACGTATGAGCCATTAAAAAGGAGCATATCCCCCAGTCTTTTCATAGACTCGCAGAATATGCCCCTTACGTGCCCCGTTCCTACTTTTCAATAATAAGCGTATCAACGATCTCGCCAGCTGCTGTCTTGGCCGTTACCTTGATTTCACCTTTCGTAATCTCAACGGTCGTATAAATATTAACTCTACTCTGGTCAAAAGTTAATTCCTGCCAAGGACGATTTACAAGAGCATAGAACTTAGAGCCAGACGATCCGCCGACGACATAGCGTGTTCCTTCCTTCTCTGAGAAAGCTCCGCCTTTCATCAGATAAGTGCGTACATAGACATGATCATGCCCGTTTAGCACAAGATCTACGCCATGCTTATCCAATATCGGCACCCACTGCGCTTGTACGCGCTCATTTGAATACACGCTGCCATATGGCCCTTGGTGGAACATAAGAACCTTCCACTTCTTATCCGTTGCCTTCAAATCCCGATCAAGCCATTGTGCTTGCTCTTCGTAGGACTCCGCTCCCAGCTCGGTATTCAGCAATACGAAGTGTGTATCCTTGACGTCAAAGGAGAAGCTCGTTCCCCGAACGCTGCTTGCACCGTTTGTTGGATTGTTGAAATGCGCCAAGTAATCGCCTGCGCCGTTTGTGCCCATGACCTCATGATTGCCGATTGCAGTAATTAAAGTGCGCTGCATTAGATGCTGCTGGGCAGCTGCAAACCACCAATTCCATTCCTGCTGCAAAAAGCCTTTGTCGACCATATCGCCAGCATGAACAATAAATTCGGCATCAGGCAAATCGGCAATTGCGTTGTCCAGTGTATCCTTCCACAGCTCGTAATCTTTTTCAGCCGCTCCCTGGGAATCGCCGATAAATACAAACTTCGTCATATCGCCGCTCACTTCGCTAGTCACAAAGCGTCCTTCAGCACTTACAAAGTCTCCGCCATTGCCGACTCGGAATTTATAAGCAGTGCCTGACTCAAGACCTGTCACCTCTGCCCTATGCACCCGATAAGTGCCAAAGCTATGCGAGTTGTACAGCTCATTACTGCCCATCGAACGCTGTACATTGCCAGCAGAAAAGCTAGTAAATTCCGATTCCTTCACGTATTCGACTACTGTATCTTTCACATCAATATGCGTATGCCAATTAAATCTTCTAGATTCAGCAGGCTGCTCGCCCATTGATACGCTTATATTGACAGGCTGCTCCGTAAATACAGGGTTTGCTACAATAAAGTTCATAACAGGGCTGTACATATGATCCTTGATCGCTTGAATGCGGTAGGTTTTCGCCTGCATCGTCGCTAGGTCGGTTACCAATACGCCCTCCTGATTGGTATAGCTGCCGGCCACAGCAACATCATCGATAATTAGGGCAGCACCTTCCACCTTGCTACCATCCGCCACGCTTGTAATTGTAAACTGTGCAGGATAGCCTAAACCGATCGTATAATGATTCCATGAAAGCTTCAAATCCGCCCAAACATCAGACGTAACAGGCTCGCCGTAGAATGTAAGGCTATTGCCTGGCGCACCCGTTTTCTCGATAGAACCAGATACAACTGAAATGCTGTACGGCTTCTTGATGTCCTTCTCCAAATCTTCTAAGCGAAGAGGACCAATATAATTACGCTTAATCTTATAACTAATTTGGCCAAGCAGATCGCTGTCTTTCAGCTGAACATCCTGCAGACCTGCGAAGTTTAAGCGTACTCTACCGCTCTGCTCATCAATGACTACATGCAGCTGCTTTTCCTTCAGCTTTTCGCTGCAGATTACTTGGAGACCTTCTACTGCCGAAGTGTCAAAAGCGAATTCAATATGACCACCTGACAACGCAGAAACCTGCTCAGCATGAATATCAAGTGTATACGTTCCACCGATAAGCTGCTTCTCCGGCGTAGTATAAGAATAATAAGGCGAACCTAAATTTACTGTAAAGCTCCATTCCTTAATCGTTTGGTTGCCGCTTAAATCGCGGACAGCCGCTTTAATGCGGTGCCTTCCTTCGGCAAGCGGCGCTGCAGGCTTATAGGTAACCCGTCCTTGCGACGGATTTAGCACATAATCCACAAGCTCGCCATCCACGTATACCCGAATCGACTTAGCATCAATTAAAGTACTGTCTGGACTAGTCGCAGCATCATAGCCTTCATCCTCAGCAATGAAAGAGATATCAGGATGTGCATCCATCACCATAGCCCCTTCAGCAGGCGCAATATTTTTAATAACAGGCGGCAAAATGTCCTCGTCCGACGGTCCATACAATACACGTATATCATCAACATAAATGACGCCTGCATCTTTTTTATTGTTGTTCGCTTCCATATAGCGTACAGGCACATCCATCGTCAGCGGCAGCTTCTTGCCCTTTGGAATGTCGGCCTCAATATATTTCCATCCGACCCAATCTACACCTGTTTCCGCGTCAGTTAAATCAACATTAAACCCTTTTTTATCCCCATCAAGGAAGTGACTGCGAAGCCAATGCCTTCTGCCGTCTCCGTGTACCCACATGCTTATTTTTTCAGGATAGCCCGGCACTTGCAGGTGATCACCTGTGTTAACTGTCAAAAAAGCTCCCGAAGTACCTGTTTGTCCTGTAAAATCATACTCCAGCCTCAGCGAATAGCTGCCGCTGCGCACGTAATCCTGATCCATTTCAGCCGCAGCAGAAACTGTATTATAGGCAGCACCTGAAGTTTTCATATATTTATCCAAGCCATTCTCAAAATCCTCCAGCATAACTGGAGACAATCCTACACTTACGTCCATCGAAGTGCTAACACCTCCAAATAACACCACAATTTTTCCAGCAACTCTATTTCTGTCCGGTCCGTTGCCGCTTACCAGGTATAGCTCGCTCCCAACGCAAGCTCCTGCTTGCGAACATCACTAATTGTACCATACTGAGATTGAGGCAACTCTTCAAATCTAGCATAAATTGCACCTACAGGCCGCAGTAAAGAAGCAATTAATAAAAAGTTAAGCAGTATATACCCAATTTTTAGCTTGCGGTATGTATTTTAATCTCCTCCCAATTATATAACTGTTTTAATCATGTGCGAAAAAATGCTTTCTGTTTAGATCACATTAATATCTGATTTTGTTAACTAATAGGAACCACCGCTTGGCAATCAAATAGAGAAAAGTATAAGATGGATAAAGATTGATTGAGGCGGCAAAAGTCCCGATACAGCAAAGAGTTTGAATGATATCTGATTCAATTGTTTAGGGGAGAGGATTATCCTATGAATGATGCATTAATGGAGAGATTGAAGGCTTTTCTTCATCGTGAGGGCAATAGCTCTCTAGTGGGAAGTCCGGCGAGCCAAGAGGAAATTGTTAATGCACAGCAGCAGCTTAATGTAAGCTTCCATGAGGACTATGTGCAATTTATACGGACGTTTGGGGGAGCATATGCAGGCCTTGCAGTACATGCATTTCATAATGGCTCCAGTCTCGGAAATGAAACGATTGTCGATTTGACGTTGGGATTCCGAGAAGATTGCAAGGAGCTTCCCGTTGCAGAGGTTTTGCGAACCGGTTATGTCATTTCTATCGATGGTTCCGGCGATCCGATTATTATCGATCAAGCAGGAAAGGTTCTCATCTATCATCACGATACAGGAGAGATCAAGGAACTAGCGGATTCATTCGAGGCACTGATCGAGGATTGCTTTTACGAGTGGTAAGTTGTATGGGGAAGTGCGATTTAAGCATTTGGAGGCTGCACTGGCCGATTCTGTATGAATTTTCATATACAATTGTGTTTTTCGAGGCATTCCAGCGTAATGTGTATGAAATTTCATATACAATTAGCCATTTTGAAGCGGCACCAACCGATTCTGTATGAATTTTCATATACAATTGTGTTTTTCGAGGTATTTCAGCGCAATGTGTATGATATTTCATATACAATTAGCCATTTGGAGGCGGCACTAGCCGATTCTGTATGAATTTTCATATACAATTGTGTTTTTCGAGGTATTTCAGCGCAATGTGTATGAAATTTCATATACAATTAGCCATTTGGAGGCGGCACTGGCCGATTCTGTATGAATTTTCATATACAATTGTGTTTTTCGAGGCATTCTAGCGTAATGTGTATGAAATTTCATATACAATTAGCCATTTGGAGGCGGCACTAGCCGATTCTGTATGAATTTTCATATACAATTGTGTTTTTCGGGGCATTTCAGCGTAATGTGTATGAATTTTCATATACAATTAGCCATTTGGAGCTGGCGCCGACACGCATAGTGCTGATGAGTTTCTGAGGAAATGCAGGTAGGCATCAGGTTGCTCGCTTCTGTCTTTCCTGCAACAAACATTTTCTCAAAAAAAGCGAGTCAGACCCAATGGGGTTTCCCCATCGCTTGTCCACTCGCTTTTCATACTACTCTTTTTGAGTCTTCTGACGCTTCTGCTGCTTGCTGTACAGTTCCTTCACTTCACCAAGCACCTCATCAGCATGTCCCTTCACCTTAACCTTCGGCCACTGCCTTACAAGCTTTCCTTTAGCATCAATTAGAAAAGTAGAACGAACCAGGCCCATATACTCTCTGCCATACAGTTTTTTCAGCTGCCATACGCCGTACTTTTCGCAAACTTTATGCTGTTCATCCGACAGCAGCAAAAACGGCAGCTCATGCTTGTCTTTAAAGCGCAAATGAGATTTTACCGGATCGGTGCTGATACCGAGTACTACGGTGTTATTTTGTTCAAATTGACTATTAAAATCTCTCATATCGCAAGCCTGCTGCGTGCAGGTCGGCGTCATATCGCGCGGATAAAAGTAAAGCACCACATTTTGCCCAATGAACTGAGCCAGCTTCACCGTCTCTCCGTTAGAGGCAGGCAGAGTAAAGGCCGGCGCCTTCCTCCCAATTATTAGCTGTGTCATGTTGCTCTCTCCTTCACTTTCACTATTTCAAATAACTTGCTCAAAGTACTGGACTGACGCCAGCACAAAATTCAATGTAATGATCCCGTATCATTCCTTTGAGACTACGAGCCTGCTCCCCGGTACTTTTTCACTCCATAGTTCCAGAACAGAAGCGCCAGCGAAAACACGAGCAAGCCCATAACAGGCGTCAGCAGCGCAAGCCGGGATAAATCATCTGATTTGGCCTCCAAAAAATAAGAAGCAGGTATAACCCCAACAAACGCAAAAGGAAGCAGCCACGTCAATACAAACCGGATCAGCTTATTATAAATGTTAACCGGATAACGGCCATAGTTCTGAATATTGTACATGAGCGGCACGATGCCGGTTGGCGCATCCGAAAAAAAGGAAATCGCACTAAGCGCTGTATACAAGCCCGCATAAATAAGCGCTGCGCCGATGACGAATATGAGCAGCATAATAAGATCAAACCAGTGAAAATCAAGGCCTAGCTTCGACCAGCTAAGTGCCATAATAATTGCACCGACGAAAGAGCCGAATAAGGACGGCGGATCTACATTTTCCAGCAATACCTGAAACAGACTGTGTGCGGGCCGTGTCAGCACGCGGTCCATTTCCCCTTTTACAATATATCTTTCGCTAAAATTCCAAATACTAAAAAACGTGCTGAACACGCCATACGGTATCATGAAAAATCCATAAACGAATACAACCTCAGCTTCCGACCAGCCGCCTAGGGAAGGCGTATGCTGAAATACGATTAAAATAAAAATTAAGTTCATTCCTTGAAAAAGCAAATCGGATAATACTTCAATCCAAAAATCAAAGCGATAAGTCAGCCTTGTTTTCGCATAATTTTTTAAATACTCGCCGAATAAAGCAGCATATCTCATTTCCACTATCCCCCTTGCACAAACAGCCGCTTGCGCGCTGCTTTCCACATGCCGAAAATTGGCACTAACAGCACCAGAAACCATACGAACTGCAGTCCGAAGACGCCCATCGCTTCATGAAGCGGCGTTCTCCCCGTAAATACCGAGCTTGGCAAATACGTAATCGCCTGGAAGGGCAGCCATTGCATAATGGAAGATAACCAGCCTGGAAAAAAAGCAACTGGTATGACAACCCCTGAAAACAGATCGACCATCACTCGTTTCATACGCATCATGCCCTCATTATTTTCCACAAAGAAGGCAAACAAGCCTGTCAAAATATTTATCTGAGAATTAATCAAAAAGCTGAACAGCAGCATAACCGCATAAATAAGCCAAACCGTCGGATCGGTCGGAAGCTTCACAGGAAATATTAAGCATACGATAATCATTCCCGGCACCATAAACAATAACAGGCGGAACAAGCCTTCTCCGAAGCCCTGCATCATTTTGACAAGCAAATAAGAATAAGGACGAATAAACTGAATGGCGACACTGCCGTCCCGAATTTCATTAGCGATTTCACGATCCAAATTGTTAAAATAAAAAGCTCTTGCCATCCACGACACGGCAATATAAGTAGTCATCTGTGCCACAGTAAAGCCTGCCAGCGAATCCTGATCGCCATAGATCGCCTTCCACAAAAAATAATAAGCGCCAATATTAATGGCATAAATAATTATCCCGCTGTAGTAATTGACCCGGTAAGCAAGCATCGTTAAAAATCTGATTCGTATAAAATCCAAATAAGCGCTCATCATGCTAAGACAGGCTCCTTCGCTGCTGCCGCCGAGCCGGATTGATAGATTTCACGCACAATTTCATCCGTGTTTGTTTCGAATATTTTAATATCGCGGATTTCTGCTCCGCTTACTACTCGTCCCATTGCATCCGATACGCTGACGGCATGCGGCACAAACATTTTGGCTGTCACATCATTTTCGATGGACCAAGCGACATTCATTCCGACAGTCAGCTGCTGCAAATAGGCAAGCGACATCTGCTTCGCAAATTGGAATTGAATTTCCTTCCCTTTGCTCCAGCGCTGCTTCAGTTCGTCAAGTCCGCCATCATAAATAATTTTGCCATCATCAAGCATAACTACTCTCGAACAAAGCGCTTCGATATCCTGTAAATCATGCGTAGTCAACAGAATCGTAGTTCCCTGCTCCTTATTCATTTCCATAAGGAAATCTCTAATTTCCGTTTTAACTACAATATCAAGCCCTATAGTCGGCTCGTCCAAAAATAAAATTGAAGGATTATGAAGCAAGGAAGCGACCAGCTCGCATCTCATTCTTTGGCCAAGGCTGAGCTTTCTTACCGGACGATTAAGCAAATCAGCCAAATGCAGCCTTTCCACCAAATGATCGAGCCGCTTACGGAAATCCTGTTCGGATACGCTATATACCTTCCGCAATAGCTGAAAAGACTCAATGACACCAATATCCCACCATAGCTGCGAGCGTTGTCCGAATACGACGCCGATTTCCTTGACAAATTTTTCACGATCCTTATAGGGCACGTAACCGTTCACACGAAGCTGACCTGAAGTCGGCACTAAAATACCTGTCAGCATTTTGATCGTTGTCGATTTTCCCGCTCCATTCTCGCCAATATACCCGCAAATTTCGCCTTGCGGGATTTGAAAAGATATATCTTTAACCGCCAAAACCTCGCGATATTGTCGCTTAAACAAATCTTTTAGCGCACCCGAAAGTCCTTCGCGGTTTTTTTGTACCAAAAATTGCTTTCTTAAATCTTTTACGTCGATTGCTAGCATGACTTGCTTGAAACCCCTCTCTGTTCGACATTTCCTGGGAAATAGCGATGTTAAATGCGAAATTGGATAATAACTTGCAACGAGTCGCCATTCCGACTTATAATTTTATGATACCACACATCTGTTTACTCGGAGTGATGTCAATAAAACTCGTTTTGGGCAATAATAAGGAAGCAAGGTGAAACAGCTCCGTCGTCCTTTTTAAAATCTCTTCCACGTCTTTTTTTAAAGACGTACAGTTTTGTGTAGAAATATAGAACAAAAATAAAATTAAAATTTTCTTTTCTTATATTTTGAAAACTGTTGTTATTATAAAGCTTATGAAAAAGCGCTTATTTTGAAAGGAGCAGCACTCAAGCAAATGGAAACAAGATCAGGCAAGAGAAATAAAGAAAAAGAACACTCAAAATCTAAGAGGAAAAAGTTATATATCGGTTTATCTATTGCAGCAGGCATTATCATCGCCGCGGGTATTTATTGGGCGGTAGGGGTCTGGGGTGCTCTTGAAAAACTTAATCCTGGAGAAAACGACACTTTATTCCCTTCAGTTCCGCCAGATAAAGTAGTCGAAATTCCAAAATGGGAAGGCAAGGAGCGAGTTAATATTTTGCTGCTCGGCGTTGATGCGCGTGATGCACAGCCGGGTGAAACCGCACGTTCCGATTCAATGATGGTAGCTTCCCTTGATCCGACAACCAAAAAAGCGCATTTATTTTCTATTTTGCGTGATACGTATGCACCGATTGAAGGTTATGGAAAAGGCCGCATTAATACAGCTATTACACTTGGTGGTCCCCCACTGGCAATGAAAACAGTTGGCGATCTGCTCGGACTTGATATTCAATATTTTGTTTATACCGATTTTGAAGGCTTCAAGGCGCTGGTGGATACAATCGGCGGAGTTCATTTCGATGTAGAAAAAAATATGCGTTACAAAGATAATGCCGATGGCAATCGCTATGATATTGATTTGGAGAAAGGATATCAGTTGCTCGATGGAGATAAGGCTTTGCAATATGTTCGCTTCCGTCACGATGCAATGAGTGACTACACGCGAACAGAAAGACAGCGGAATTTCTTAAAAGCAGTAGCAAACGAATTGAAGTCCACTTGGAATATTTTAAAAATGAAAGAAATTCTTGAAAGCATTCAGCCATATGTCCGTATGAATTTAACTGATATTAACGATATTTGGAAGCTCGGACAGCTAGGCATGGAAATGAATATGAGCGGATCAGCTCAAATTCCGCCTATGGAGCTTGTGAAAGAAGAAAAAATTGGCGGCGCTGAGGTAATCGCCATTCGCAGTTACGATAAGCTGAAGGAATATGTGCAAGAAGTGCTTGCCAAAGACGATTCGCAGCCAGAGGCGACCGATGGTGAAGGCGGACAAGCAACTAATGAACCAGGCAGCTCTGGAACAAACAGCAGTACTCAGTAAAATTTGCGTGCGCCACTAACTATCTAGAAATGAAAGAGACGCTTCAACGCGTTAGTGTGCTTAAAAGTAATTTCATCTATTTTTATGGATTGCACATTCCAAGCTTTTATGGGCTTGGAATGTGTATTGTTGTTTAATAAACTAAATCTATAAGACTAGCACTCTTATAGATTTTCCGGGAAACGGTTCATCTTTAAACAAGTTCGCTCACCGTTTCTTCTTAATGGAGAGGAGATAATTATGATGCAAAGACCAAACTCTGAAGCACTGTACGCAGATGCATTAAAGCATATTGTAGGCGGGGTTAACAGCCCTTCCCGTTCTTACAAGGCTGTCGGCGGCGGTGCACCTACGTTTATGAAGCGTGCTGAAGGCGCTTATTTCTGGGATGTGGACGGCAATCGCTACATCGATTACCTGGCAGCTTATGGACCGGTCATTGCTGGACATGCCCATCCGCATATTACTGCGGCAATTGTAGAAGCTGCTCAAAACGGCACCTTATTCGGTACACCTACTGAGCTAGAGATTACACTTGCACGCATGCTAAAAGAAGCTATTCCGTCTATGGATAAAGTACGCTTTGTCAACTCAGGTACAGAAGCGGTTATGACGACCATTCGAGTAGCGCGCGCTTACACGAAGCGCAACAAAATTATTAAATTTGCCGGATGTTATCATGGTCACTCCGACCTTGTGCTTGTCGCTGCCGGCTCTGGCCCGTCTACGCTCGGCATTCCGGACAGCGCAGGCATTCCAACGAGCATTGCACACGAAGTAATTACAGTACCTTACAATAATTTGGATGCTTTGAAAGAAGCATTGGAGCGTTGGGGCGAGGATACCGCCGCCGTAATGGTAGAGCCTATCGTCGGTAACTTCGGCATGGTTATGCCGCATGAAGGCTTCCTTGAGGGGCTTTGCCGCATGACTCGCGAAGCAGGCGCACTCGTCATCTATGACGAGGTCATCAGCGCCTTCCGTTTCCATTACGGCTCATCCCAAACGTTCACAGCTTTCGCTGATCACGCTGCAATTGAACCGGATCTTACCGCGCTCGGCAAAATTATCGGCGGCGGCATGCCAATCGGCGCTTACGGCGGACGCAAAGAAGTAATGGAGCAAGTAGCGCCGCTTGGAGCAGCCTACCAGGCAGGCACGATGGCAGGCAACCCTGCATCCATCTCTGCCGGTATCGCTTGCCTTGAGGTGCTAGGCAAGCCAGGCGTATATGAGCAAATGGACAAGCTTGCTGTGAAGCTTGCAGACGGCCTGCGCGCCGCTGCTAGACAACATGATATTCCGCTAACCGTCAACCAAATCGTTGGCTCTCTGTCCACCCATTTCTGCGATCATCCAGTCACTAACTATGATGAAGCTCTGGACACAGACGGTGAGCGCTTCGGCAAGTTCTTCCGCTTGATGCTCGAGCAAAGCATCAACCTTGCCCCTTCCAAGTATGAGGCGTGGTTCCTGACCGTTGCCCATACAGAAGCGGATATCGATGCGACGCTTGAGGCTGCTGAGAAAGCTATGGGTAAGTTGTAGAGGATTCGATTCAAAATCTTAAATCACATAATTAATATATTGAGAATCATAAAAAGACCGTCGAATAGGCGGTCTTTTATGTCGTTAACTTTTATAAAATAACAGATTGATCACTCACATTTGCTTTTTCATAAATTCTAAGAAAGAGTTAATTAATCATCCTTACTGAGTATTTAATAAATCCATTATTAACTTTTTCAATGATGAGAACTCTTACTCCTGCTCCTCTCGATATATAATATTAGACTCCAGTTTAGAAATATTATTCTATCAACTGACGCCATTACCAATATCAGGGATGGGCTAGTCAATGACATAGAAGTAACGGATTATAAATATTTCAACAGCTATGCTATACTACCCAAGAAGAAACGCTGCGCGTCCTAAGCAAAGGATGTGCCATTTCTTAGTGAAATATAGGAATAGGTATAAGCTCAACGAATAAGCCAAACAAGCAGCCCAGTTGCCATTTGGCTCCGGCTCCCTTAAAAATCGTTTGCAGGAGAACTTTTAGTGATGCATAAAATTATGATAGTTGAAGATGATCCCAAACTCGCCTCTCTTATGTCCACCTCGCTCGCCAAATACGGCTATCACCCCGTTGTTATCGAGCAATTTGACCGTGTGCTGGACCAATTTAACGCCCACCGTCCCGACATGGTGCTGCTGGATGTAAATCTGCCGAGCTATGATGGCTATTACTGGTGCAGGCAGATTCGTTCCGTATCGACCTGTCCTGTACTGTTTATCTCCGCCCGCGCAGGTGAGATGGATCAGGTAATGGCGCTTGAAAATGGCGGTGACGATTACATTACGAAGCCGTTTCATAACGAGATCGCGATGGCCAAAGTTCGCAGCTTGCTGCGTCGTGCCTATGGCGAATATGCAACGAGCCGCGAACGCTGCGCCTCCTGGGGAGGGCTGAGCATCTTTCCCGAGCGGCTTGAGCTCGAGCTTGACGGACGCAATGTAATGGTAACGAAAAAAGAAGCGGACATTCTCGAGCTGCTGATCAAACGTGCCCCGCGTGTCGCCTCCCGGGATGAGCTGCTTGAACGGCTATGGGATGACCAGATGTTTGTCGATGAAAATACGCTAAACGTTAACATGGCACGTGTACGTAAAAAATTGCAGGAGCTTGGCATACAGGATGGCATCGAAACCGTGCGGGGCAGCGGCTACCGGCTAGTCGCCTCCTGGAGCGGATCAGGCGGTGAACGATGAGCCGACTCTTTCTGCGGGATCACCTTGCCTTGATTTTGCTTCAGCCTGTGCAATGGGCGCTTGTGCTGCTGATCTATTGGCTCGACGGCTATCGCAATCTGGCAGTGGCGTTCTATGCAGGCCTGCTAGGCATAGTGCTTTGCATCGGTTATCTCTCTTTTCGCTATGTCCAGTATAGCAGCTACTACAAGCGCCTGGCGGATCGGCCGAGCAGCCTGGATGCGATCATGCAGCCACTTGGGCATGCCCCGGTAGCCGAAGCGCTGCAGCAGCTTCTCGATAACCAATACACCCTCATGCAGGAGCAGCTGCATCAGGCCGAGAACCAGCAGAAGACCCATATGCTGTTTATGAATCAATGGGTGCATCAGATGAAAACCCCGATTGCAATTATGGACTTAACCCTTCAGGAAGAGCAAAGCATGCCTTATACCGCCAGTATGCGTGAAGAATTGGAGCGGCTGCGCCAAGGACTTGATACGGTGCTTTACGTTGCGCGACTGCAATCTTTTGAGCAGGATTTCCATGTGAAGACGGTATCGCTCACAAGCATTGCCGAACAGGCAGTGCATGAGCACAAGCGGCTGTTTATTCGCAGCCAAGTGTTCCCGGAGCTGGTTGGAAACCGTTCCATTCTCGTGCAAACGGATGAGAAATGGTTCATGTTCATGCTCGGACAGCTGCTTACCAATGCAATCAAATACAGCACTGGACCTACTAAAAAGGTCACTATCCGCATCTATGTAGATCTTAATCATGCGGCTGTGGAAATACGCGACCGTGGCATCGGTATTCCAAAAACCGATCTGAAGCGCGTCTGTGATCCGTTCTTTACGGGCGATAACGGACGGCAATTCCGGGAATCGACAGGCATGGGCCTTTATCTCGTCAAGCAAGCCAGCGAGAAGCTCGGGCATGAGCTGCAGCTCGAACCTGCCGTGGGCGAAGGTACAGTCGTACGCATCAAGTTTATGTCCTGGCAGCATGCAGCCAATATGTAACCAACCTTACACCGGTGTAAGGAAGATGAAAGCAAAATCGATAGTGACCGTACTGCCCCATTGCTATACTAAAGATACAAAGCTTACATGCAGCGCATGCAAGCACTTATTGGGGAGTGACGATTTATGGAAATGCTGCAGGTTAATAAAGTCAGTAAAGTATATGGGGACAAGCTCGCATACCGTGCATTGAATCAATTGAGCTTTTCGGTAGCACCTGGCGAATTTGTAGGGATCATGGGTCCTTCCGGCAGTGGCAAAACGACGCTGCTAAACATGATTGCAACGATCGATAAGCCGACTACCGGTGAAATAACAATTGGCGGCCGCAATCCACATGCGCTTGGCAAGCGGGAACTTGCCAAATTTCGCCGTAGAGAGCTCGGCTTTATTTTTCAAGATTTTAATCTGCTGAACACATTGACAGTAGCGGAAAATATCATCCTGCCGTTGACACTCGACGGCAAAAGCGTGCGCTACATGCGCGAGCAGCTGGAGGAAATTGCCCAGAAGCTCGGTATCACGCATATTCTCGACAAGCGTATCTTTGAAATTTCCGGTGGGCAAGCACAACGGGCAGCGATCGCTCGGTCGATCATCCATGCGCCGAAGCTGCTGCTGGCAGATGAACCAACCGGCAACCTCGATTCAAAGGCTGCGAAGGATGTCATGCTTACGCTTGAGGGACTTAACCGTCAAGACCGCAGCACGATGCTGCTCGTTACTCACGATGCCGTAGCGGCCAGCTATTGCAATCGGGTAATATTTATTAAAGACGGTACGCTCTACACGGAAATTCATCGCGGCGAACACCGCAAGGCGTTTTTTCAAACAATCATCGACACGCTGTCGCTGATGGGAGGCGATGCACATGACCTTTCGTCAATTCACATTCAATAATGTGCTGCGCAACAAGCGCCTGTATGCCGCCTATTTCCTGAGCAGCCTGTTTTCCGTGCTCATCTTCTTTGTCTATGCAATCTTTGCTTTTCACCCGAGCCTTGGAGATGACAATCTTGGCAATACGGTATCAACAGGGCTGCATACGGCAGAAGGCATCATCTATGTATTTTCCTTTTTCTTTATTCTTTACTCCATGGCTTCCTTCCTCAAGTCGCGCCAGCGGGAATTTGGCCTCATGATCATGCATGGCATGACGCCATTCCAGCTGCGCAAGATGATCTTCTGGGAAAATATGCTGATCGGGTGCGGTGCGACTGCCGGTGGCGTCGGTATTGGCATTATTTTTGCCAAAGCTATTTTGCTGCTCGCCGAAAATGTGCTGCGCCTGGATACTTCGCTGCCGTTTTATATCCCGGGCAAAGCGATGCTGCTAACCGTCTGCGCCTTTCTGGCGTTATTTGCCGTAATCTCTCTCTTTACAGTGTTTATGGTGCGCAACAAGGAGATTATCGAGCTGATCAAGGGCGGCAAAAAGCCGCGCCCGGAGCCGAAAGCTTCCTGGCTGCTGTCTTTGCTTGCCGTTTTGCTGATCGGCGGAGGCTATATCACATCCATCCTGGTAGAAGGAATGGTTGTTGTACTTGCTTTTATTCCCGTTACGATCATGGTTATCATCGGCACTTATTTTTTGTTCACCCAGCTAAGCGTGTTTATCATCACACGGCTGAAGCGGCGTCCAAACTTCTTCTGGCGCAAAACGAACTTGCTTACGCTTGCTGATCTATCCTTCCGCATGAAGGATAATGCACGCACCTTCTTCATCGTGTCGATCGTTTCGACTGTTGCGTTTTGCGCGATTGGCTCGCTATTTGGCTTCAAATCGATTATTACTCAGCAAATTACAGCAGGGCATCCGTTCGCCATCGAACTGGTCAACAATGCCGCCAAAACAACCGATCAATCAAATGAAATTAATGAAGTAAACCGTGTTCTCCAAGAGCTAAATATTTCTGGCAGTTATTTTACGCTTGATATGCATGCATGGTCTGTTAAAGAAGGCAAACCTATAACGATCGTACCAGAGAGCGTCTACAATCAGTTTGCGAGTGTAAAGCGATTGCCTTTGCTTGAGCTTAAAGAGGGCGAAAGTGCTGTTATATTCGATCCATTTTACGTGAATGTGAGAAATTATAATGTAAAGTCGAGCCATGAGCTGAAATCCGGTATGAAGATTAACCCTACGATCCACCTGGTGAAGAGCCCCATGCCTGATCAGATAGAGCCCGTCTTTATTATTCCGGATACGCAATATAGCAGCTTGCCGCCTGCGAACGAGAAAACCAATTACGCGATGTGGGATATTCCAAGCCGCAGCGATGAGTTGAAAGCCGGCGAGGCGATAAGCAGCAATCAGCTCCTAACCGATAGCGACTCCAATATTTATACGGTAGCCTTTGCAGTCACTCAAGTTTTGCGTGTCTATTATGCAGTGCTGTTTATTGGCCTATTTATCGGTGTCGTTTTCTTCGTCGCAGCAGGCAGCTTCTTGTACTTCCGCTTGTACACCGACCTTGACGATGACAAACAAAAATTTGCGGCAATTGCCAAAATCGGCCTCTCCGCCGGTGAGCTGTCTAAGGTCATCACACGCCAGCTGATCCTGCTCTTTTTCGCACCGATTGCCGTCGCGCTCGTGCACGGCATTATCGCACTGGGCGCTTTGCAAAATATGTTTTACTCCAGCATCTTCAAGGAGTCTGTGATGGTGCTCGGCAGCTTCCTTGCGATTCAGATTGTGTATTTCCTGCTTGTGCGCTATTTCTATGTATTGAATATTCGACGCAGCTGTAATCTTTGAGATGTGATGTAGCAAGGCCGTTCCCGGGTTGGGACGGCCTTTTGTTGTACGGATGAAGTTATGCACTAGTTTTAAAGCTATTTTCAATCGGTTTTGTATATTTCATTATAATTTTTCTATTTTTATGGTAAATAAGCGAAAATTGCTCAATTTTAAGGGTCGATATTATACACCTTTTTCGTACATCTAAATGGCCCATTCCTAATATTCATCTATAAATTTCTCATCTCATAGATTTTTTGCAAGGTTTTTAGATGTATTAATTTAGCTTCTGGCGACTCAGCGAATTTATACCACTCCACAAGCCTGTATCCGAACATAACAAGGATTAGTTCATAGATACAATGATCAGATATATGGGACACATCCGCATATTCTGAAAAACCCCTGTAATATGCCGGAATGCATTTTTTGTAATATTCAACCATATGAAAGACGTCCGCTTCATCCGTTATTAAACTCGCGATATCCTCACCCATGTATCCCCATCCGGCGGTATCCCAATCGATAAGCACGATCTTACTATCCGAGTAGAATATATTTTCCACCCAAAAATCTCTGTGGCAAAGCACTATTGGCAGCTTTTCAATACGACCGAATATTTCATCTGCATTGTTATCGATGTTTATGAGCATTGTACACAGGTGCTTCGGAATTTCACAGTCATCGGAGCGTATATAATCATACAAAACATTCCATGACCGATACCTCAGATAGTAATTTTTCATAAACTCAACCTTGCTTAAATTGGACAGATTCTGCAATACTTTTGGTCGTTCAATATATAATTTACCTTGAAATCGCCCCAGTTCCTCGGCTATATGTTCATACATTTCCGCAGTCAGATTTAAGCCCGACACACCATCAATATATTCCATCCACAGTTGAATCTCATCGTCATTTATTTCAGCGTGATAACACTCCGGACAACGGAACGAATCGAAGAAAACCTTTTTGAAATCCGACGCATAAAGGTCGTACTCCCTTCGCCATGAATCCGGATCACCATAACGCTCAAATTTTTTCTGTGTTTTCCAAACTATTTTATATGGCAGATTTTCGCCATCGAAGGTTTCAACCATGCCTGTTACAAGCCGAACATCTCCTATTGTCCCGCCTTGCAACTCTTTGATTTGATAATCTGCGCGGACTATCGTCTTATCGAGCATTTTACTCAAAACAAGCGTTAGTATTTCGGGTTTTACATATCTTTCATCATGATTGTTCATGTTCATTTCTTGTTTCCTCCTTTTTTACTCTTATGTCGCATAGCAATCGACTTTTGCCATGCCCGTTTATCTATGAGATATCCTGATTTATCATCCACAAATTTGTTTTCCCGCTTCTGTACAAGGTATCGCTCCCAATGCTCTTGCGCCAATGATCCATCGGCAAGGGCGGCCAAAACTGCGCAGCCTGGCTCCGTCTGATGGCGGCAGTCCTTGAAACGACACTGTGTAAATAATTCCTCCACATCGTTAAATCCCGCGCTGATCCCGTCATCTGCACCGAACAGCCCAAGCTCACGCATACCTGGCGTATCAATAACCATTGTGCCGGAAGGAAGCATAAAAAGCTGGCGATGCGTTGTTGTGTGCCGTCCCCGGCTGTCAGCCTCGCGGATGTCCTTGACAGTCATCACTTCCTGATTCATCAAGGTGTTTAGCAGCGAGGATTTTCCTACTCCGGACATGCCGAGGAATACCACGGTTTTTCCTGGTTGCAGATATTTACTCAACCCGTCTAGCCCAATACCGGTGTGACTGGAAACTGCGTGTACCGGCACATCAGGAGCGGTTTTCTGAACCTCAGCTAACGGTATGCTGAAATCCGGGGTCAAGTCAGCTTTTGTTAAGATGACGACAGGCTGGCCACCGCTCTGCCGTGTCTGTGTCAGATAACGCATGATGCGGCTAATCTTGAAATCCCAGTTCAGGGACGACACGATAAATACGTAATCAAAGTTCGTTGCTACGACTTGTTCCAGTATGGTTTTGACATACCCTGCTGCGTGTCCCGAATAGTCAGCGCGGGAAAATTTTGAGCGGCGAGGCAGCAATTTGGCAATGCGCGAGGCACCGTTTTCGTTGTATTCTAGAAATACAAAATCGCCAACGTACGGAAAATCCTCTCGAGTCCCGGCACTGTGGTACAACGCGCCCTTCAATACAGCCGTCACTTCTCCTCGTTCGGTGATGACGGTATATTGATCTCGCTGAAGTTCCGTAACCCTTCCGGGTATTAAACCTGTTGGCGGCGTTTCGGCTTCTATATAGCCGTATTGTTTCAAATCAATCATTGAACCGATCTCTCCTAATATTAAAGTTGTTTTTGGGCACAAAAATACCGCGAACAAGCAGCCTCCTAAGAAGCTGCTGTTTCGCGGCGAAAAGCCAAAATTCGGCTTATAATCAAAAAGGGATACGACCTTCATCGTATCCCGCTAACAGCAGTATTCACGAAAGGTTACTGTTTACGGCATAGCAAAAAAACACGGGTGATATTCCCGGTTGCTCTCATTCCAAGCTATCTTCAAAGATTGGAATTTACTATGCCACATATTTGGTTAAGTTAAAACCACCAATACCATATAAGCAGTCATTAAAAACATCTCCTTTCGCGGGAAAAAGTGGAAATACAATTTACATCTATAGTGTGACATAGCTCTTTATGAGAAATCAATAGGAAATTGTATAAAATTTGAAATCGGAGCAGATCCTTATCGAGATCCCAAAAGGCAGGTTCTACCTGTGGCGGCTGCATCTCCATCGTGAGCAATACAGGATTTTCGAGCCGCGCGTCCACGCTTCAGGCCGAATCAAACAAACGCCTTTTTCGTTGCGGCTCATGTTCGGAACCCAACCTGCTCCCACCGTTACACCTCTGGCGTAAAGTCGCTCTGGCTCGCCCTTTACATCAATGTCCAAAGCCGCGCCCGGCCAGCGAAGCAACGTATCCCCTTCTGCGGAAGTGGAAAGTATGCAAAAAAAGTACCCACAGCCCGCACACCTGTTTTTCAAAGTGATAGTCTATGGGTACCAGTGTATTTATTTATGTGTTTATTTTAGATCTTCAAATTTTAATTGATCTCTGACTTTCTTTGGTATCGCATATGGGTCTCTTTCGATAAGGGGTTGAGCATCTTTAAGTGCTGAAATTGGCAGCTTACCCTTATTAAAATCTTGCACAATTTGGGACATTCTTTGATATTCTGACCTACTAATTTTTGTTGGTGTAGAATCACTGTTAGCATATTGGGCATAGCCAACTGCTAATCCACCACCCATAACTAGAGCAGTTATAATAGTAGTAGTCAACATTACTCTCTTCAAAGTCCCCCTCCTTTCATCTGGTATTGTCTCTTCATAATATTGACGAATTTATTAAAAAAAGGTTTCGAATCAATTACCGCAACACATTGTACTTGCTTGTTTGGGGGTAGTTTTCATTCTTAACATGAACTCTATGATATGCAAAGAAAAATTATATGAGAGCATGATGTACTATTTCGACTGTGTTGACGCTTCAGAATATTAATCGTTTATTGCTGAAATTGAAGTTATATTTGAACGCTGAGTGAAAGGCCACCTTCTTTTAAATCCTTGAAGGAGGCCTTTTAAGCCGATTTGTTGTTGTTCCCCATGTTATCAAATTCACCTCGTAAAAAACAGAACACCGCGTTATTACACACATATGTATAAAGATTCAACGTTAACCAATTCGCCAATTCCCCTTCATACGTATCCTCATTAATAAACCATCCTAAACTTTTTAGTTCTAAAACTGTATACTGACCTCTAACGGTTGCATGAGACGCTAATCCGCCTAAAAAACCGTATTATAAATTCTAACGGTTCCAGGAGAGCTTAATTGCCTAAAATCAAGCAAAATAAGCTAAATATTCGTAAATAGCGTTGATGGCAACCGTTAAAATTTTAAAACGGCTATTTTTCGTAAAATAGCGCTCTTCACATCCGTTACAGTTTCGTTCATCATTTCCCACCCTGTGCAATAAACAAAAGGTCTACCTAAGATAAATATACTTAGATAGACCATTCCCACGTTACTCCATCACTTTATGTTGCACCGTTACTCTCGCTTTATGTTTCGCCGTTACCCTCTTCCTTCATGTTTCGCCCAATGTATTACCTACATCCCCCTACGCAACCCGTACCTTCACCACTGCTTTCTTAACTTGCGCTGGCTGATCAACAGAAAGACAAGGCATATGTGCATCACCCGGATAAAATACAGCAAAGCTCCCTTGTTCAACTTTCAGGAAGTTTCCGTCTCCTTCAAGAACAACGTAATCTTTCTCGTCCAAATGATCTTCCGTCAGCACCAAATTTTCGATGTGAGCAACGCCCATAAGCTCGGAGCCTTCAACCATATATTGAATATCGGTGTAGGTACGATGGGCTTCCCAAAAACCTTCATCTAACGAGCGCGTATCGTACGTTTGGATAAGCAGGAAAATATCTTCTCCCTCAATTTCATATTTTCCGGGTGCCATGTCAGCGATCGGATGGGTTTGCAAATATTGAAAAGCATAATCGATGTTGGGATGCAATCCTTTATACAAGCCTGCGTTTTTCAGTTGATCCATGATCATTGGCAAAATCTCCTCTTATGTTATAATTTCTATTTCCCAGTATACGATATTTACACGATTCCACGTATAAGTAATAAAAATACGATTGCCGTCTGCAAGGATGGCTGGATAAGAAAACTCGCCGTCTTCGTCCTCCAATACGAATTCTGAATCCCAAGTTACCCCATTATCTTTGGAAACACGCAGCACAAGCGGCGATCGTTTCCCCCAATTAATTTCCACCGGGTTATACGCCAACACTAGCATGCCATTCCAAAGCTTGACCAGATCTATGCCGCTATTATTATTCGGAAGCGCCGTTGGGTAGGGATCACACCAAGAAGCTCCATAATCAGTAGAGTCACTTCGATAGATTTTCCCCTCACTGCTTCTCAGTAGCATATGAACAATGCCAGGCTGGGACTCCCATAATGTCGGCTGAATAACGCCACGTCCTGCAAAGGATTGCTCGGTTACCTTTATCTCAACATCAGGCGCTTGAGAGGTGTACGCAATATTGGCAAGCATGATCTCGCCGCTTCGTATCCACTCTTCGCCTTCATTTGTCGACTTATCCACGAATGCCTTCCAAATACCTTCTTCGGTAGATGCTGGTGCAAGCCAGCTTCCATCAGATAACACGATCATTTTGTTGCGGACAGGCCCTCTGCCGCCGCGATCACCCTGCACCAGCTCTTGAGGCTGCGACCAATTCCGGCCATCGCCGGACGTTTTAATTAAGGTAGACCAGCTCTTAATCCATCGCCCGATTTTATAAAATAACAACAGCTCTCCATCGGCTTTACGAAATAAGACTGGATTCCAATGCGGCGTATCAGCCTGATCAGCAATTAACATGGGGGCACTCCAATGACCAGAACTGCTTCTAATCGAACCCCAAATCGCTACATCATCCGCACCTTCTGCTGATCCGCCAAACCAGACTGCTAATACCTCGTTATTGGGAAGCAGTGCAAGATGAGAGGCATGACAGCTGGCGAACGGCCGTTGATCCGGTATCACCAATTGTTTAGCTAATTTTTTATACATAACAATCCCCCTAAACCTATTGTGCATGCTCAAGCCGGAACGGAACTGAGGAGGGTGTCGATTCATTGTGGATAGGGCCACAAGCAATCGAAAGAGATGCTACTGCGATCAAGATTGGGATTCCGACCGCTGTTGTAGTCCAATTTTTTTGATTAAGTAATCCCTGTAAAAGATAAAATTGGCCTACAAAGGCGGACGCTGCCGCTTCTCCATTCCCAATCCTGCTCTCCGTTCCCCTTTCTTATTGCTTATCAATAGTTGCCCACAATGAATCGACACCCCCCGTGTTCTCAGACGTTGTTAATCGTACTGCCTTGCAAATAGCTTTGTATATTATTAATACAAATAGTCATAAGTCTTGAACGCGCCTCTTTACTCGCCCATGCCACATGAGGGGTAATGATACAGTTTTTTGCATGTATCAACGGATTATCTGACCGAGGTGGTTCTGTCGATAGTACGTCTAAGCCTGCGCCGGCTATTTTGCCTGTAAACAATGCATCTGCAAGGTCTTGCTCTACGATAAGCCCGCCTCTGGATGTATTCAGCACAATCGCTTGATTTTTCATACGGGCAATCGTGCTGCGATTAATGAACCCTTCTGTATCTTTTGTCAATGGGCAATGCAGGCTTATGATATCAGACTCTGCAAGAAATTTATCTATTTCCACATAGGTTTCGCCATACAGCGATGTTGCGGGAGAAGACTTACGGCTAACGCAAAGGACCCTCAAGCCTAATGCAGCAGCGATTCTTCCAACCTGTTGCCCGATCAGGCCATGCCCAAATATACCTATTGTTTTACCATAAAGCTCAGTTAGCGGAGCAATTATAAAACAAAAATCCGGGGATGCCGTCCAATTTCCTTGCTTAACTGCATCTGCATGAGGCTGTACTTGATTGAACAAGGCGAGAAGCAGCGCTATCGTATGCTGCGCTACGGAGTAAGTGCTGTAATCAGGAATATTCGTCACGATAATTTCCCGTTCTTTGGCCGCTTGTATATCCACAATGTTATAACCGGTTGCAAGAACACCTATATAGCGCAAATGTGGCAGGCACTCCAGGGTTTCTCTAGTTATTGGTGTTTTATTCGTCAGAATAATTTCAGCGTCAATAGAGCGTTCTACAATTTCTTGTGATGAGGTCCGGTCGTACACCGTTACATCACCCAGCTCTCGCAAACCATCCCAGCTCAAATCACCCGGGTTTAAAGTAAATCCATCAAGCACAACAATCTTCATATTTCCATTCTCCTTCAGCTTTTCCATCTGACTGCATTACTTTCCATCTGGCAGTTGCTCGGCTAGCCGTTTTGAAAGCCGCTGCAGCTGCTCAACCTCCAGCCGATGAGTTGGTGTGAAAGCCGTATAATCTTGCGTTCGGCTTATATTATTTGTAAAGTTTCCTTCCAGCATTTGATAATACTTGGCATTGACAGGATATAATTGCTTCTCTATAAGGGATGCCATACTTAATTGATCACTCAGCTGTTTGGCTTCCACCGGCCTATCGCTATAGTTTCTAGTTAACCAAACATAAAGCTCTGGGTGAAAATTAGCCATAACACCGCTATATCCTGCAATTCCTAGCTTTAAGCTGTCGAGCAGCGTTGCCGTATTCGCGTTGTAAATTTTGAGCCCAGTGCCTTGTACGGCTTCTAGCTTTTCTGTTATATTCTCCATATCGCAGCTTGTATCCTTCAAGAAAAAGAAGCGCCCCGTTTCGGCGCACCATCTCAGCAACGATGGCGACATCACACGTTTGTAAGGCGAAGGACATTCGTAGAAGCCCAGCGGAATATGATCAGGGATATGCTTCAACAGTCTTTCCAGATTTCCCTTGAACACTTCATCGGATTCATGCTGCTGCACGAGCCGGTTAGTGATCAGCACTAAAGCATCGATTCCTGTACCGCACATCGCCTTAAGCTCTTTTACCTGCTCCTCGAACGTATCCGCTATATGGCCGGAAGCTATGACAGGCACACGTCCCTTTGCTTTTTCCATAATAAATCTGGCAAGCTCCACCCTCTCATCCAGGCTAAGCTTAAACATTTCACTAGACTGGCATACTGCGAACAAGCCGTCAACCTTATGCTGAATATACCACTCCACCAGCTTTTCCAATGCCGTATAATCAACTTCATTTGATGCTGTAAAGGGAGTAATCATCGTCGGAAATACACCGTTCGGCAATTGCTTATTCATCACTCAATCCTCTTTTCTTATCTTTTCAATTTGCGGTAGTCTAGAGGCGTAATGCCTTCATATTTTTTGAAAAGTCTAATAAACGTAGTTCTGCTATAAATGCCCACCTGCTGCGAAATGGTGTTAATCGTCAAATCAGTCTCGATCAGCAGCTCCTTGGCTTTGTAAATGCGGTGTCTGCTAATATAATTAGTAAGATTGATTTCTGTCTTCTCATGAAACACTCTAGAAATATATTTAGCGGAAACGCCCATTTCTTCGGCGATTTTCTCCAAATATAAATCTTGATGATAATTTTCCTCGATATATTTAATAATCATCGATATTAAAGTGTTAGATTTGTCAGCTGGCTTATTGGGCATTTGCTCAATGATTTGATAGAAAAATTGATTCAGCAAACGTTTTTTCTCGTTAACATTAGGCAGAGATTCTGATTTTGTGCTTAAAATAATATGTTCCTCTTCTTTAATTACATTTTGAACATCGATCCCGATTTCCGCCAAAAATCTGCAGCCCGTATTGTACATTTCCGATACTAAGGAGGATATCCCGAGATGAGTGACTGCTGCGCCATTTTTATCTAATATTTCATCTACTTTATTTTTTAAGCTTTCGAAATTCCGGGATTTAAGGCAATTAATAATAATATTTTCATCCATAAAAGAGTAAGAATAGTTCATCGAAACCGTAGGGAGCTCCCCCGCATCGATTAACTGAAAGTCATTGTTCTGATCTGCAGCTTCCAGCGCATACATGGCGTCTGCATAAGAGCTTTTAATCCCCGGAATGTCGCTGTATGTTCTTCCTTTGCCAATATGGATAAAGCAATACTTTGAGTCATAGCTAAAAGTATCCAGCAGCCTCTCCAATGCTGCCGTCACTTGCGAGCTGCAGTCCTCACTCTTTACATTAAATATGCAGATGTAAAACTGCTGCTCTTCCTCAAGCACATACGCATCAACCCTTGGCTGAAGAGTGGCCCATATAATATTTTTTATTTTCTCTAATATGACAAGCCGATCGGTATCTTGAATTTCACTATAAAAAGCCGGTTTAAATCCGAACTTGATATTACAGCATAAATAATTGGCATGAGAAAACAGCAGCTTTTCATGCAAGATCCGGTGCAGCTCATTACGATCCTTCAATGAAGCATTCCCGTGAAGAAACTTTAACAATATTTGATCCTTATAATGAATGGAGACGGTTTCCAGCTCGCTTCTGAATTTATGATTAAACTCCAGTAATTGATGAATGCCTTTTCCAATAACTTCGAACTCATTGTATTTGGTCAAGTAACGGTCTGCCAATATGGATTCCTCATTTTTGCTAAGCAGGATATCACGAATGCGCTTGATTGGATTGTACAAATTAAAAGTAAAGATGAATGAAAAAATTATTCCCGCAATAAATAGAACGAAACAGACGATAAGAATCCATGTAAAAATATAATCCGTCTGCTTTCGGAGTTCTGCTTCGGACACAATGGCGTAATAATTCCAGCCATAGCTTTCTGATTTAACAGAAATAACAGTACTTCTTACACCGTCAATATCCATTTCCCCATACTCCGAAGATCCGAGTGCAAAATAATCCGTTATGAATTGCATCGCGTCTGTACTTAATTCACGATTGTGCTTGCTTAAAACGACGTTATTTAAATGATCTGTAACTAAAAAAGAACTAGAGCCAGTCACCGCATTATTTTGCAGCATTTCATGAATCATACCTACCGATATCGTTGTTACCAGTATCACTTTGTTGCCATTTACAATTTCCATCAATACGAGCGGAATAACATTTTTCCGGCTGCCGTTATTGGTCTTTACTTCCGACCTCTCTAAAAATTCAATAGATTTTTCGGTTTGCAGCTTATCCTGCCAATACTCGTAATTGTATTCTTTAAAGTTATATAACCGGTCAAAATAATCACGAAAATCATCAAGGCCGCTTCCCGTATACACCTTTACCCCATCAGCAATCAAAAAGAGATTATCAATGATAGCGCTTAAATTATTTCTGATTCGCAATAATCGCTGCGGGATTTCAGACATATAGACACGATCTAGTTGGCCGTATTCTCCATAGGGAAGCAAATGAAGATTTTGCTCATAAAAAATATTCATGCTCGTTTCTTGTACGGTGCGCATATAAATATCCATCGTATTAGCCGATGACTGCAGATTCATATGTATTTTTTCGATATTTTCTGTTTTAATACGGCTATTTACATTAATATAAAAGGCAACGCTAATGATGATAACAGGAAGCAGCAAGGACAAAAAATATAATAAAATGCGAAAGAATAAATGATTCAACCCAAAAATCGGACTTTTTAAACGTTTCATTTTGGACCTATTCCCCCCCAGATGCTCGACGGCTGGCAGCTGCCATATATATTGCGAGTTCCTACTATTAGTAAGCAGCTATGCATTTATCATGCCACACAGCCGTCTGCACTTCTAGGTATTTTAAGTCTGACGGGTAACCCATATTTCCGCAATGTTCAATCGTTTAAAGCCTCTAATCCGCTGGAATGTGAGCTTTAGCTCGCCATTAGCAAGCGCCTCCTGTGGAATGAGGGATTCTTGTATGGTGCATTTACCTTCCTTAACCTGGATATCATCCTGCAGTCTGTACTTGTCGTTAACCGTCATGCGCACCCATGTATCCCTGCAGAGGTTCGGATCGATGGTGTCGCCTACATAAGTGACTTTGACTTTATAGGCGGAGTGAGGGTCCAGCTGACTGTAAGTAATGTGAATGGGTGTTTCGGTCATGGTGTTAACATGGTTCACCCATGCTAGAGGAACGCCTCCCAGCTTCATTTTCTCTTCCTCTTTCATTCGTAACAGATAAAACGCAGCTGCAGTTCTTGGCGATATTAAGTAGCCAGGGTCCTGTTCCCAGCCTGGCCCCGGATCGACCCGGCGATCCTGGCCATATGCGCCCAAATTGCTGTAATAACCGCCCGGTCCCGGGTTTGTTCGATTCAAAGCCTGATGGATGGCTTCTAAACGCTTATCTTCCGTATCCAACGCTCTAATAATTGCACATTGGGTAAGCAGCCAATCAATATCATTGAGCGAATAATCCATACTGTCGATAAATGCGCCTCTATCTACACCAATCGCAAAATGCCGCCCTACCGTTAATTGATAACCGATATTATCAAACAATTTGTCGGCCAGCTCATGACAACGCTGCTTATAGTCCTGTGCTACAGGCTCCTCTTTGGCAAGCATCAATTGCTGCTCTACCTTCTTTAAGGCTTCCAAGCTTCCAGTTACTGGCGCAAAACGCAAGGCATCCTTCGCTCTAGCCTCCAGCTCCGTCTCATAGATCAATCTCCGTTTCACATAAGCATCGAAATACGCGCGAATCAATCCCATTTGAAAGCGATAATTGTTCAGCACCTCTGGCGCTGCTTCCCGCTCCATCTGCATCCATTGCAAAAGCGTAACCTCTACCTGCTCATTGACGATCAGCGGACCTTCCCAATTTTCCTCCAATGCCATTAATCCTCTTGCTACCGGTTCAGCATATTCACTGCCGATAAACAAGCGAGCGAAATCTCTTAGTGTTTCCATAACAGGGGTATCCGGATCCCAATCTTGATCGCTCCAGACAAATTTATTGACATCATCGTTAATTCCTTCTGAATAGGAAATATTGCCGATTGCGTATGGCGCAAATAAATTATGGATATGCTTTTCTGCTGCCGGGCGAGGATTAAAGCCCTCCCTGCCGACTGTTCTGGCCAAAGCCATATCCCAGTTAGCGACTGGATATTGGCAAACATAATTATGAGTAATATCTTCATACCGGCAGATCGGATATTTCGCTGGAATGCGCTCTCTAAATTGCGGAAGCATTTCGTCCACATGAGGGCCAAACACTACGCCGCCGAGCCATTTCGGCTCCCGGTCCATATTTTCGTAGAAGCTGTCCAGCCACGGCTTCGGCTCATATTTCATAACTTGCGGCGCCAGCCAAATCTGCCCTGAAGGGTGATAGCGCTTCAGCAGTTCAGATACCTCCTCCGACCATTCAAATAACCGATCGGGATGCATTCCGCCTGGATCGCTTCCAGGAATCATCACCACATTAATTCGCTTTAATTTGCTAAAAATCTCTTCCCGTTCTGCAAGCTCGAACAATCGAGTCTGCGGATCGGTATAATCATCTCCCATATTGGGATACCAGATCCACACATCCAGCCCATAAGAATCAATAATCTCTGATAACCGAATCATCATTTCCATAGGGTCGACCTTCATCAGAGGCCCCGTCGCATCATCATCGGTGCGGGGAGGCACAATCTCTATACTGTTTGCCCCGAATAAAGCCAGCTCTCTAATATACTGCTCATAGGTTTCAACTGTCCAAGCGTCGTAAGCATTGGTCTTCGGCCGGTAGCCGAGCTGATGCCCTCTCGTCTTGTAACGCGGGGAAGTTATCAGTTTCATGCTGCTATCCATTTTTATCGACTGCTTCTGCATTACCGCTTTACGGAGAAACCTCCCGACCCCGTATAAGACACCTCTCGCATCAGCACCAATAATATATATATGCTCATGATCGTCTTGTACTACTGTCTGCAATAAGTAGCCTTCCGGCTGCAGATGCTCAAGCTCTTGCTGCAGCTCACTGCCAGAGTCAATCATATGCTGTAAATTTTTTGCTGTCCCGACCACTATGGACGTGCTGTGCTCCAGCCCGTATTGATGCGTAAGCGGCAATGTGATTCCTGTTCGTTTGCCCACTTCCTCGATCAGGACATCGATTGCCTTGGCCTCGGCGCCTTGAATGCCTTCGCATGCTACAATGGCTGCTTTGCTCAAATCCAGAGCAAATTTCATGCTCATCCCAACCTCTCTATTATAAATAAAGCAATAGAAATGAATGGCCACTACGATCAAGTTTGGACTTCCGACCGCTGTTGTCCGACAATTTTTTGATTCTATAAACCTAATAGAGGTTAAAATTGGCGGACAAATGCGGACGCTATCGCTTCTGCAGTTCCAATCTTGCTCTTCGTTTATCTTTTCTATTGCTTTCAATGAATCGACACGCTCTTAAGGATTGCTAGCTAAGAACCGTTTATTGGCTTCATTATAGATATCTTCAATTTCCAAGGCTCCGCTGTCCTTTAGTTTCTGTGCAAAGCTGTCAAACTCGCTTAATGGTTTCGTTCCAATGATAAATTTATCTACTTCTTGGTTAACAAGGGTGTCTATTTTTGATAGCAGCGTTTTTACACGATTGATCTCTTCATCATTAAGCGGCGGCGGAGGCACATCAAACATGTAGCCATTCTCCACTTTGAATTTCGTGCTCCATTCCACTAGTTCATCAGAAGACAGCAATGCCATCGGACGCTCATCCACATTCAATGTGAATGCCTGGAAACCGATTCCCAAAGCATTTTGCATCGTACGGAACGGATCTTTTACATCCGCATATTTATTGATAATTTCTTCTGCAATTACCGGCTCTCCGTCCACGATATTATAATGCTCGCCTTTGATGCCGTAGTTGGTAGTCAGCGTCCCTTCCTCTCCATACATCCAATCCAAAAACTTAACTACGTCCTCAGGCCTGTCGACCTTTGCGTTAATGACAAAATGGTGCAGCCAATCCTTTTTATACATTAAATTACGCTTCTGTCCGAATTGATTTTCCATCGGTAAAAGCAGATCGAAATGCGCATCGGGATCTGTAGGCTTCAATGCCATCGTAAACTGTTCTCCGAAGCTATTATTGTCAAAATAGAACAACGCTTTGCCCGAGCTCAGCTTCTCTTTCATCGCATCCCCCGTATTTAAAGCATAGTCGGGATCAAGCAGCTTTTCCGAATACAGTCTGTGCAAAAACTCCAGCGGAGCTTTGAACTCTTCGTGAGCCGGACCGTATACATACCTTCCTCCGTCTACATCCGGGTCATAATAAATTTTATAGCCTGAACCCATTGCGAATCCTAATGAGGAAAGCAGATTAGGCGAGCCCTCGCGATTCGTAAACGGAATTTTATCTGGGTAAGCTTCTTTAAACTTCTTCAGCACTTCGTAAAGCTCTTCAAAAGTGGTCGGCACCTTCAAGTCGAGCTTTTCAATAAGATCCATGCGAATCATTGGCGCCTGTGCCAGTTGCAGCTTCCATTTGCCAAGCAAAGGAAAACCATACAGCTTCCCGTTTACCTGGCCATTGCTAATATCTTTATTTTCTTCGATGAGCTTCTTTAAGTTGGGAGCATAGTCCAAGTAATCGGATATTGGCAAGAACAAGCCGTTTTTAGCTGCTTCTGCAAAATAAGGCTTGCCGTTCGGGATGCGCATCACATCTGGAAGATTGTTAGTAGCAATCAGTGTTTGCGCTTTTTGATCATAATTGGCATTCGGTACAGGCTCTAAATTTAATTTCACATTGGTCAGTGTATGAATGTAGTCAAATACTGGAGCATCCGTCACAATCTGCGGTGAACTATCCACTGTCATTACCTTCAAATTAAGCGGCTTATCAAGCAGCTTGGTGCTGACTGCTTCGCCGGGCGGTTGACTTGCTTTTACAGGCTCGGTCTCCGCATTATTCCCTTTTACGTTATTCTCCTTATCGCTATTCCCCTTATCACTTGCACACCCCGCCAATAGCATCATAAACACGAGAATACTTGAAATGATTAATGTGCTTTTCTTCACACGTTCCACTTCTCCCCTCAATCATTTTGGTAAAACCAAGGTGAAACGGCTGTCGCCATCCTTATGGCGATCGCGCGTTTCATTCCGGAGAAATATAAGAACAGGTATAAGCTGAATACTTATACTTTCTTATATTTGGACAAACCTGTGCCCTCACCCCTCTCCTATTCATTCACAGAAATACGTGAAGCAACTGCCTATCCTTTTAAAGAGCCAACCATCGCGCCTTGGACAAAATATTTCTGAATAAATGGATAAATGGCCACAATCGGCAAAATCGTAATAATAATAATGGCGTATTTCAGATTCGTAGAAATCGTTGACAAATCCCGTGACGGATCGGTATCCTGCAGGCTTCCGTCAATGAGCATGCTTCGCATAATAAGCTGGACCGGATACAGCTTCTTATCATTCAAATAAATCATGGCCGGAAAAAAGCTGTTCCAATGCCACACCGCATAAAACATCACCATCGTGGCTATGACCGGCAAAGATAACGGCAAAATAATTTTAAGAAATATTTTAAAATCATTGGCGCCATCCATGTAAGCGGATTCATTAATTTCATTAGGTATATTTTGAAAAAAGGTTCTCATGATCATCATATACCAGACATTAATAGCTGGCGGAATAACGATAGCCCATATACTATTCGTCAAATGCAGGCTGTTCACTACCAAATACGTAGGAATCATCCCGCCATGAAACAGCATCGTTATAATAATAAAGATGGTGAAAAATTGTCTCCCATACAGCGTGCTTCTTGACAACGGATATGCGCAGAGAGCCGTAGCTGATACATTAATGAAAGTGCCCACTATGGTGTAAAGAAACGTATTGCTATAGGAACGTAGAACTGAAGCATCGGAAAAAACAACCTTATAAGCCTCAATATTGAATCCTATCGGAAATAATTTAACATCCCCTCGCATAACATATAAACCGTTGCTGACGGAAACGACAGCTATATAATAAATCGGATATAAAAAGGCAATGACCAGCATAATCAGCATCAAATAAATGAAAACATCAAATAGTAAGGAGCCGATTGAAATTCGCTTAAGCCTTCTTTTTTTGGGTGCCTCGATTACATTTCCCGCTGGTTCTACCATAGACTAGTCTCACTCACTTTCTTCGCCACCTTATTGGCGCCAACCACAAATAATAGGGCGATAATGGATTGAAAAACCTCTACCGAAGTCGCATAGCTGAAATCATTCCCAAGCAATCCCCTTCGATAAACATAGGTGGATATGACATCCGCCGTTTCGTAGGTAGGTCCCGAGTACAGCAGCAAAATTTTCTCATAACCAATGGACATAATGTTGCCAAGGTTTAACAAGAACATAATGGTAATTACCGGTGCGATTCCGGGCAATGTTACATAACGAATCTGCTGCATGCGATTCGCCCCATCCAGCTTGGATGCTTCATACAGCTGCGGATCAACAGAGGCGAGCGCCGCCAAATAAATAATGGAACCCCAGCCCACCCCCTGCCATATTTCAGAGCTAATGTAGATCGTTCGAAACCAATCCGCATCCATAAGAAAGGGAACAGCTTCTATACCGAATGCGCCGAGCAGGCGATTCAATAATCCTTCATTGGATACAAAATTGACTACCATTCCGCATACAACTACTGTGGACAGAAAATGCGGCAAATAGCTTACGGTTTGCGCAAACTTCTTTACGACTTTTATTCTTGCTTCATTAAGAAGTAACGCTAGAACAATTGGCGCCGGAAAGGAAAATATAATCATATATACATTGATTAGAACTGTGTTGCGTACCAGCTTCCAAAAGTACGGGTCCGATAAAAAATCTTTGAAATGCAGAAAACCGACCCATTCACTTCCGAATACCCCTTTTACAAAATTGTAATTTTGAAATCCGATTAGCAATCCGAACATGGCACCATACTTAAAAATTAAAAAATATAAAATGGGCAATGCCAGCATCGCATATAAATATTTATTTTGATCTAGCCGTTTCCTTATCGTGGACATTCCGTTTATCCCTCCCGTCCGGTTTGCTGTTTGTAAATTCAGCTTAGCACAGCATGCAGCAAAGAAAACCAACCATTTCCGGCATACAAGTGCCAAGATTCCACCTTCTATGCATTTGTTTCAAATATCCCTGATGTATCATTTTTCTAACTATTACGGTGTGAGAATATTGGAAAACGAAAGGAGTTTTGCCTAATTGACTATCATTTGGATCAAATTTACTATTGAGGCATCACAGCTATTGGAGGTTGGATGATGAACGCTCAAAGCATGAAAGAAGCATTAAGGAACGGTCAGCGCGTTTACGGAACATTAATTACTTCTCCATCACCGAAGTGGCCCGCACATATCAGACAACTGGGAATGGATTTTATATTTATCGATACGGAACACATAAGTCAGGATCGTCATCAGCTGTCTTGGATGTGTCAAGCCTATAAAGCGCTGGGGCTCACTCCAATCGTACGCATTCCTTCTCCTGATCCTTACACCGCAACTATGGTTTTAGATGGCGGCGCCGACGGTGTTATAGTTCCCTATGTCGAAACAGTGGAACAAGTACAAGCCTTGCGTGGAGCCGTTAAGTATCGTCCGTTAAGAGGACAAAAGCTGGAGCGTCTATTGAATGGCAGCGAGGAATGCGGCGAGGAAATGAACCGTTACCTGGAAGAATACAATAAAAATAATATCTTTATCGTTAATATTGAGAGTAAGAATGCTATTGAAGCATTAGACGATATTTTGCAAATACCCGATTTGGATGCCGTCCTTATTGGACCGCATGATTTATCGTGCAGCTTGAATGTTCCTGAGCAATATGATCATCCTCTTTTTCTTCAGGCCGTAGATGAAATTATTATGAAGGCAAGAAGCTATGGGGTTGGGGCTGGTATCCATTACTGGATTGGAACAGAACAACAAATTAAATGGGCCAAGCGGGGACTGAATATGATTATCCAAAGCTCAGATCTCAACGCATTTATCGATCATTTGTCATCAGATTTCGGCACTATAAAGACTGCACTTGGCGATCAAGCCGTACCCGCTTCGGAGAGCATCAATATTTGATTATTCCGGCGCAATAGTACAGTTGCTAGATCAAATAGGAGAGTGTCGATACATTGTTGAAGAGGCAACATGCAATCGACACTCTCAATAGGTATGTTATTCATTATCATGCTCACTGCAGAACGCCCGGCTGATCGTTGACGAATGGTATGTTTTACGTCATTCGAAATCCCCCATAATCATTTGATCTAGAGTCGTTCCCGCAAGCACCATCGGATAAACTTTTTCATCTTTTGGGATCATAAATTCCACCAGCACGGGGCCTTGAGTTTCCAATGCTTCCTGCCATACACGCTCGGCCTCCTCCTTGCTGCTGGCCCTCAGCCCTTTGATGCCATACGCTTCGGCAAGCTTTACAAAGTCCGGGCTGCCGGAAAGGTCAATCTGGCTGTACCGCTGCTCATACATAAGTTCTTGCTGCTGCTTCACCATCCCAAGTACCTCATTGTTCAAAACGACAATTTTGACGGGAATTTGCTGGATCGCGCATACGGCCATTTCCTGTGCACACATCTGCATGCCGCCGTCTCCGTTAATAGAAACGACAAGGCGGGATGGATTGCCCAACTGTGCTCCGATTGCCGACGGAAACCCGAACCCCATTGTGCCAAGGCCTCCTGAAGAGATCAGCGAACGAGGATGCTTGAATTTATAAAATTGTGCGACCCACATCTGATGTTGGCCGACATCGGTAGTTACAATCGCATTCCCCTGTGTAGTTCTGTCGATCATTTCCAGCACATATTGCGGTTTAAGTTCTATATCAGAGTCTTTGTACCTCAGCGGGTACGCTGCTTTGTCTTGATGCAGCCGCTTGACCCAGGCATTGGATAAAGCCGGCTTCGCTTTTGTATTAGCGTAATCCAACACCGCTTTGATGTCACCGACACAGGCAATATCGGTCTTCACGTTTTTGCCGATTTCGGCAGGGTCGATATCAATATGGGCAATCCGTTTCGCGTTTGGAGCAAATCCGTTTATTTTCATCGTTAGACGGTCATCGAATCGCGATCCGATGGATAGGATCAGATCAGCGTTTTGAATAGCCATATTGGCTGTGTATGCTCCATGGTGTCCCGCCATGCCCAGCCACAGCTCATTCGCGCTTGGAAATCCGCCTAAACCGAGCAGTGTGGTCACAACCGGAATATTCGTTTTATTCACGAACTCGAGCAGCTCCTCAGCTGCATTCGCATACACAACCCCGCCGCCGGCGATAATGAGAGGCTGCCGCGATTCGGCAATCGCTTGAAGCAGATTATCAATTTCGGTGTAGTTCAATTCCGGCTCTGGGTTATAGCCGCGTATATGCAAATATTCGGATGGCTGGAACCGCAGTTTTTGGTTCGACACATCTTTTGGAATATCGATCAGTACAGGCCCTTTCCTTCCCGTGCCCGCAATATAAAATGCTTCGTGAATAATGCGCGGAAGATCATTGACGTCACGGACTAAATAGCTGTGCTTGGTGATAGACATGGTGATGCTGATAATATCAGATTCCTGAAATGCATCCGTCCCCATTACGGTTGTCGGTACATTGCCGGTAATGACTACTAGCGGAACGGAGTCCATATAAGCGGTTGCGATCCCGGTAACCAGATTGGTCGCACCGGGCCCTGAGGTGGCTATACATACCCCTACTTTCCCCGTCGAGCGGGCATAACCGTCCGCAGCATGAATGGCTCCCTGTTCGTGTCGAGTCAAACAGTGATTAAACTCTGGATTTCCGACCATCGCATCATATATATACAATACGCTGCCCCCAGGGTACCCAAATACGCATTCGACTCCTTCCTGTAATAAGCAGCGCAGCAAACATTCCGAACCCGTGATCCATTCGGTATTTTCCATATAACTTCCTCCTCAAAAATGATAACCCCCTCTCATCCACATCCGGCCAACGATCTGCCGTGCTTGATAGGGACGAAAGGGGTTCATTTTCGCGGTACCACCCTGGTTTGCCGAAACCTTGCGATTCCAAGCCTCATGAGGTAAGTTTATCCTTACCTGCAGCACGATAACGTGTGCCATTCCGTTTGAGCCTACTAATCTAGCCAATTCGCAACTACGATGTTCGGTCAAAAGCTCCGAGATGACATCGCACAATGGATTACGGCAAAGGTTTCAGCTTTCCCTTCGCTCTCTGGACATAAGAGCCGTTGCGCTTTTTTCTCTTCTTCGCTTTTTCTTTATTCTCGAGTGAATACAAATAACCCCTCTCATCCACAGCCGGCAGCTATAAGCTGGGCCAAAGGGACGAAAGGGGTTTATTTTCGCGGTACCACCCTGGTTTGCCGGAATTTCGCAATTCCGAGCCTCATGAGGTAAGGTTGCCCTTACCTGCAGCACGATAACGTGTGCCATTCCGTTTGAGTCTACTGATCGCATCCGAATGCTGGACGAACGTTCGGTCAAAAGCTCCGAGATGACATTGCACAACGGATTACGGCAAAGGTTTCAGCTTTCCCTTCGCTCTCTGGACATAAGAGCCGCCACGCTTTTTTCTCTTCTTCGCTTTATTATTTATGTTCAATATATGCAGATAACCCCTTTCATCCACAGCCAGCAGCGATCTGCTGAGCCTAAGGGACGAAAGGGGTTTATATTTTCGTGGTACCACCCTGGTTTGCCGGAATTTCGCAATTCCTAGCCTCATGAGGTAAGGTTGCCCTTACCTGCAGCACGATAACGTGTGCCATTCCGTTTGAGTCTACTGATCGCATCCGAGTGCAGGATGAACGTTCGGTCAAAAGCTCCGAGATGACATTGCGCAATGGTTTATGGCAAAGGTTTCAGCTTTCCCTTCGCTCTCTGGACATAAGAGCCGCCACGCTTTTTTCTCTTCTTCGCTTTATAAAATTATATTAGAAGAATGATATCATATTCCGGCTATTTCTTCAAATCAAATATGGAATGAATTTCAATTACTTTTATTCCCCTTGCCAGGTTTTAGCTGGCATATATCCATCTGCAACATGATTTTCATCAAACGTAATTACAGATAGCTGATATCCAATTACCTTTTTCTCCGAGTCATACAGAACAATATAAAGAAAATAATCGTTTACCCTTCATTGTAACTAATATTTTACAAATATACCATGTCATTAAATTATCTATTATTCCGTTTGTATACACTGTTATGAATTATTGAAGCCAACAAGAACAAAGTCACCTATCGGTGACCTAACTTGCCTTCATCGTGTGTAGCGAACAAACGATGCGGCGCTATTTGCGGTGCGGTCATCCATGACCGTTAGAACCAAAAAGCAGTCTTTTTGTTGCATGCGCGGACACTTTTGACCGTTAGAAGCAAAAAACAGTCTTTTTGTTAGCATACGCGGACACTTTTGACCGTTAGAAGATAATTCCGTCGAAATCTCTAGCTTTTTTCCTGCTAACGGACATTTCTGTCCGCTAGAAAGTGGAAGTTGGCGAAAAATGAGCGCTAACGGTCATCAATGTCCGCATCATTTCGCATCATTTCGCATCATTTCTCATCATTTCGCATCATTAGTATAATTCGAGCTCAACAGCCGCATCGGACGCCAAACATACAGAACTACGCCATCATCATCCCTGTTGCTCCGTATGCATACATCATGTTACGGTCTGGTACATTGCTTGCTTTGTCTCTGACAGTACTTTTGTCTATACGCTTCTACGCACAAATTTCTCCCTACGCAAGTATCCAAGCTACACGGGAGCTTGGAACGGAACTTGACTCCTCCCGAGACCGGACTTTCACCGGCTAGAAGATGCGTGCTTTGCTGGGCACGCCCCAGACAACAAAGAAAGCCAGCCTGTTCGGCTGACTCCAGTTTTTGTATAGCTTACAATTGCATCACACTTGTATTCCCCGCCTTATTTCGGCCGCACAATCGAAAACATTTCGCCCAGCTTCACATAATCATTGCCTGCCATACGCGCAACTGGTTTGAGGCTATTGGCAATAACGTAACCATTGTCGTATACATTCTCTGAAAAATGAAAATAAACCACTCTGCCTATAAGTAAATCACAGGCAGGCTCATCAGCCGTTCCGCCAAGCGGAATGGACTGCTCCAGCAAGCACTCCATGCGGATACCTGCTTCCAGCAAGCCAGGCACGGAAATGCGCTCGCTAGGTACAGCGGTCAAATTCGCCAGTTCTACCTCGCTCACATCGGGAGGAACTAAAGCTGCCGTTTGATTTAATGCCTCAATATAGTTTTCATCTGCGATATGAACGACAAACTCGCCCTTTGCATTAGCATTTCTAGCTGTATCCTTCTGCACGCCTTGCTTGCGCTGAACGGCAACGGATATCATCGGCGGGTTGGAAGCAACAACATTGAAAAAACTGAACGGGGCAGCATTCAGCACGCCAGCATCCGACAGGGTTGTCACCAAAGCAATCGGTCGCGGCACAACGCTTCCGATTAGTAATTTATAGTTGTCCTGAGCGCTAAGCTGATTCGGATCAATCGATATCATAACAGTGAGCACCTTCTTTAAAATGAATTGTTATTCGTTGTTGAATTCTATCGTCTTACTTCCACGCGATATTTTTTTGAGGGATCGAGGAATTGTCCGTTGAAAGGTTCTTCATTTATCCATACTTGGCAGCCATGTTCGAGAGCAAGCAGTATGCCCGGCAAAATATCCCATACATATGCGCCTTTAGGGTGCAGAAATGTAGAGAAGGTCCCTTTGATGACGTAGTATAAATTGTAAACAGAGCACCCGCTCATCCGATATTGTCCCTTTTGCCCCAGTATTTCAAGCAGCTTTTCATTAACCGCGACAGAGAGCGCCGTCATCCGGGATGGTACAGGCAGTCTTTCTAGCTCATCGCCTGTCATCAAGCGTTCATTAAGCTCCGGCATGAATAGTAAGCTGCCCAAATGCTGCCCGCTCTTCCATATGCCGAATGCTACTCCCCATTCCTTGAGGCCTGTACAAAAGTTCTCCGTGCCATCAATCGGATCTACCATAACAACATAATGATCTTCAGCAACCTGCTTGAAGTCATAGGATTCCTCGCCGATAAATACAACTTTATCGAGTTTGTTTTGTATGTAATTAAATATTAATTGCTCCAGCATGACATCGGCTTCGGTTACTAGGCTTCCATCTTCTTTTACAGTGATACGATAGCGCAGTTCTTCAACTTTCGGCATGTACTCCATAATAAGATCGCAAATCTCACCCATCAGCACTCTTGCTTCTTCTACAGTACGAACGCTCATTTCAACTAACCCTTCCTTTCTAATTTGTTACTAAACACTAATTTGTATTCTGCGCGGACAGTCGTTCCGTTATTTGCTCATTATCATCCATTTTCCTCGTCGTTTGTGACACACGTTCCGCTATTCATAGTTTTTTTACTGTCTTTCGTCCATTTTGAATGCAATAGCGGAACGAGTGTCACTTTTCATGCTCAAAAGCTATGTTTTTGGCCAAATAGCGGAACCTCTGACCACTAGATGGTTGTGTCATACGAGCTCCCACTATACAGTGCTGCTGAACCTACCGCCAACTCCAGCTTCGAGCCAAACTGCTGCCAACCCAAGCTTCGAGCCAACCTGCTACCAAACACAGTTGGCAGACACAGTTGGAAGAACGAAACAACAACCTGTCTCCTAACGCCCCTCTTCACGTATACAAACAAAGGACAACAGCATGCATGCCACTACATGCCGCAGTTGTCCTTATATAGTGCTACTTGCAAGCCTCTGCGCTGGCAAGCTCCTGCAAAAACTGTTGATGTATGCTTCCGTTGCTCGCCACCACGTTGCGAACGCCAAGATGATAAGGTTGTCCCATCGTATCTGTCACTTCGCCGCCCGACTCTTTGACCATCAGCACGCCAGCTGCCAAGTCCCAGCTGTTCAGACCGATTTCCCAAAAACCGCTTAGCCGCCCGGCTGCTACATATGCGAGATGCAGCGCAGCCGAGCCTGCTACGCGCACGTTGCGAACTTTGGGCACAAGGTGATTGAGCCCCTTCATATTGAGCGGCAGCGCATATTGCTGATCAGCCGGGAAGCCTGTAGCAATCAGACTGTCCTGCAGCATGCTCTCTTCAGAAACCTTCATCACCTTGCCATGAACATATACTCCCTTGCCCTTCTCCGCAATGAACAGCTCATCCTTCATAGGATCATAAATAACACCCAATATTACCTCGCCTTTATGAGCCAGCGCGATCGATACCGAAAAATACGGGAAGCCATGCACAAAGTTAGTCGTTCCATCAATCGGATCAACGATCCATAAATACTCCTCCTGCTCAACATCTGCAAGCGCCTGTGCAGAAGCCTCAGGACCTGGTTCTACTCCTTCCTCTCCTAGAAAGGAATGGTGAGGGAAATGAGTATGCACAAGCTTGCGAATTAATCGCTCCGTTCCTTTATCTACCTCAGTAACGAGGTCCTGCGCAGACAACTTCTGTTCCAGCTTGGCATGGTTGCCTAGCCTGGAAGCAATCCATTCCCCTGCCTTGGCAGCGCAATTGATCGCGACTGCCATAAAACTTTTGCCACCTACTACGAAACTATTGCTTTGCTCCATCAAGTTGTACACCTTTCCTCTCCTTGCAAGCTTTTCTCGCAAGCTTTAACTAATACGGCCATTTATATCTAATAATTATGCTCAACTAGAAATGACATACAGCAGCTTCTACTAGAGATACTTCTGTTCCAGCTAGCGCAACAGAACAGCTTGTCCTTCAAACTTTCATATTTGAACTACCTCTACTACTACTATATTCACTATTCTAAAGGAAGTTCAACCCTTCTACAATGAGCTGAAGGGCCAGTATCAATAAAGTTATTCTTAAAAGCCATAATAATCCTTTGCCGCTCATGCGCGCAGCAATACGGGCGCCCAATTTGCCGCCGATCCACGCACCGGGTGCGAGCACAGCAACGAGCAGCCAATCCACCTCGCCAAGCGCAGCATGCGTAGCGCTGCCTAGTATAGCAGATAAAAATATAACAAACATAGAGGTTGCGGCCGCTACATGCGGCGGAAAACGGAACAGCAATACCATAAGCGGCACGAACAAGGAGCCTCCGCCAATGCCGAACAAGCCGGATATAAAGCCGACAGCCAGTCCAATGCATAGTATTGCGCCGATGCTATAGCTGTACGCATGCACTTGGCCGCTGGCATCGGTAATGGAGCGGGCGATGGGCCACTGCTTCGAAAACGGTTTCAAGCGGTCACGTACTATTAGCAGTATAGCCATAAATAGCATTAACAGACCAAAGCTGAGCTGAAAATAATTCGATTCAATGAGCCCTGTCAACGCCGAACCGGCTGCCGCAGCAGGACCGCTAGTTATAAACAGCAGCCATGCGCTGCGAAAATCAACGATGCCTCTGCGCATAAACGTCATCGTAGAGGCCATCGCCGTTACGATAAGCACGCACAGCGACACTCCAACTGCCGTAGCATGCTCAATAGGAGCGCCGGTAAGCGCTCCTCCGAGCAGCATGAGCATAGGGACGATAATGATACCGCCCCCAAGACCGACGATGCTGCCAAACGTTGCGGCAGCAATGCCAAGCAAAACAAGTATAATCCATTCCACAAACGATCTTCCCTTATTTTATTGACTGTTGCTTTGAGTGCGGCCAAAATACATTTCATAAGCAAGCGCCGTCTGCACTCTCGCTTCCTCTTCTGTCAGCTTGCGAACGAGCTCAAGCTCTACTCCCGTTACCTCATCGCCTTGAAAATTAATTTCAGGCGTATACGCAGAAATGCGAACGATCGCTACCGCTTCGTTGGATGGTGCATAAGCAATGACATGCTGGCCTGTAGGATAAACGCGGAAGCCGCTTTTTACCATTTTGCCTCTGCCATATTCCAATAGTTCGTACAGCTCTTGGTCCGATTTGAATTTGCATACGGAATTGAATTCTGTTTGAAAGCCCATCTTTCGTTCCCCTTCCTGTTTCATAATTATGATTGGATTGCATTTTCCTCGGTAAATATTAATTGTGCCTTCGCTGCATGCCGTGCCATCGCCAAATCAATTAATTTCTTCAGCAGCTCTTTATATTCGAGGCCGGTTTCCTTCCAAAGCAAAGGATACATGCTGAAAGGCGTAAAGCCAGGCATTGTATTGATTTCGTTAATATAGATGTGGTTATCCTCTCTGCCGACGAAAAAATCCACACGAGATAATCCTGAGCCGTCAATCGCTTGAAACGCTTGAACAGCCATTTCTCTAATTTTCTCCGTCATTTCAGCCGATAGCTCAGCCGGTATGATCATCGCAGATTTTCCATCTATATATTTCGCTTTATAATCATAAAATTCGTTAGAAGAAGCGATTTCTCCTGGTACTGATGCTTGTACTTCATCGTTCCCAAGCACGCTTACTTCAATTTCCCGGGCATCAATAAATTCCTCAACGATAACTTTGCGGTCATAACGGAAAGCATAATTAACTGCCGCAATAAGCTCTTCTCTGTTTTTCACCTTTGTGATGCCGACGCTTGAGCCCAAATTAGCCGGTTTGACGAAGCTTGGGTAGCCTAATGCAACCTCACATTCCATAATAAAATAAGCAGAGTCCTTTTCCCACTGTGTGCGATTAAAATAACGGAACACGCATTGCGGCAAATTTTCTTGAGCGAATATTTTTTTCATCATAATTTTGTCCATGCCAACTGCTGATGCCAGCACGCCGGCGCCTACATAGGGGATGTTCGCCATCTCCAGCAAGCCCTGAATCGTGCCGTCCTCGCCAAAAGTACCATGCAAAAGCGGGAATACGACATCGATGCCGCCATCCGCTTGCACTTCTGCGGTCACTTCAGCACTTGCAGCCGAAATCACGGCTGTGTCCTGTGCGCCTGCGGCTAGAGCATGCTCAGCAGCCTGATATGCAGGATTAGCGGCAAACAATGCTTGCATCGCACTAACGCCCGGAGCGTCCTGCAGCTTCAACTGATCCACATTTTGCGGCGGCGCAATCAGCTTGCTGCCGCTTCTCCATTCGCCCTGCTTCGTAATATAAAATGGAATAATTTCGTATTGAGAAAAATCAAATTGCCCCATAACGGCATATGCCGTTTGCAAAGAAACCTCGTGTTCGCCAGATTTCCCCCCATATACAAGTGCTATTTTTACCTTGCTCCCCATAGCTGATCCTCCACCACATGTATTATTAATCGGATATAATATGAAAAAAACGATATTGCGTATTAGGCGTCCAAGCGTAGGAATCACTGTAATCCCAGTAACGATGCCTGCTCGGAACGGTGTTGGCATTAACAAGCGGCATGCCGAAGGCATCAAATGCCGTTACAATTGTGCTATGCTGAAATCTGCCGTCGCCAGCCCAATCATACGTAATGACATCCCCAAGCGATAATTGATCGGCGGAGGACACCATTTGTGCGCGCAAACCTGACTTTCGCGCAGCTGCAAGATAAGTATTCATAGCATGAGAAACAGCCCAGCTATAGCTCCAAAGCTCTTGCCCCTTATCCCGGCCTCTATACCACCAGCCGCTCGACCTCTTACCAGTATAATTCATAGGAGCGTTGCCTGCAAAGATACACTGAGAAACATAATGGGTGCAATTCACTTCAAATTGCTCATATCGCGGATTGCCTTCATTCCACCAGCGATCTGCGTACGCGACAGCCAGATCTCTTTTATAGATGAACTGATTCCGCATCGGACGATAAGCAGCCATCAGATCGTAGTTCAAATAAGGAACAGATGGCGTTAACATGACAGAACTTACAGCATCGGATTCATCAATCCATACAGTATCATGTGCAGCATCGCCAAATCGTGGCCTTCGCTCATAAATAACCGGCTCAACCTGAACGATTTCCCACTCCTCACCGTGCTGGCGAAGCCATAGCCTTTCATAATCGAAGCGCTCTTCTATATAAAAAATGTCATTTTGCTGCATCCGTTTCTTAATATGTAACTTCAATAACAGGTTAACCTCTTCGGCGGATTCATGTACGCGTATAAGCTCGCCCTTCGTCTCACTGTTTGTCGGCCAAGCCCCCCGGAGCAGCTCGCGTTCCTTGACCCGCTCCAAACGATTGATCAGCCTGCTGTGATGCTCTTGATCCCTTACCTTTTCCAATAAAACCAAAGAGTACTGCTCTACTTCCGCTTCATTATAATGGCTTATATATTGATGAACAGCTTTACGCCAGCTGCTAAGACTTTGCTGCTCTCCCTTATTTCTACCTGGCGTAGCTGAAAGCAAGGATGATACACGCACTAACTCCTCATGATCCCGTATATTTTTTTCGCCTATAGAAGTTCTTGCAGCTTTATCAGTCAAAGCGGCACTTGTTAGCGGAGCAAGCATTGTATATGGCTGACTAGGCTGTCGCTGCTGCTTTGCCTTTTGAACCGGATTTTTTTTGTTGATCGATTTGTTTTTTGCTTGCGACATTACATTTCCCCCTTATACAAGACTTCCCCTGTCCCATCGGTTTCGGAACACAAGGCATGACTGCTTCATTATATGCTTGAGGCAAAAGTTTCATGTGTAAATTAGTATGCGAAAGGTTGAGTTCATTCCGACAGAATAGGGCATAATTAGACTTTACGTAACCACCAATTTAAAGCTATACTATAGGTATAGGTTTTTTTGAAATCGAGTTTCATACTATGAAACAATCGATCTGTCATTATTATGTAGAGGAGAATGATGATGTCTAAGCAAAATCAGTATTCTGTTCGCACATCTCTAACATCTGGCGACAAGTCATATGCTTACTATCGTCTAGACGGTTTGCAAGAGCAAGGCCTTGGTGATATCTCCAAGCTGCCTTTCTCCATCAAAGTATTGCTTGAAGCAGCAGTACGTCAATTCGACGGCCGCGCTATTACGGCTGAACATGTAAAGCAGCTTGCTACTTGGGCTGACGGCCGTGAGGATAAAGAGATTCCATTTATCCCTGCACGTATCGTTTTGCAGGACTTTACAGGCGTGCCTGTAGTCGTTGACCTTGCAGCTATGCGTGATACAGTGAAAAAAGCAAACGGCGACCCAAAACAAATCAATCCGCTTGTACCGGTTGATCTTGTTATCGACCACTCTGTAATGGTTGATTCCTTCGGTAATAAAGATGCGCTTGACTACAATACTAAAGTAGAATTTGAGCGTAACGAAGAGCGCTACCGTTTCCTTCGCTGGGCGCAAACTGCATTTGACAACTTCCGTGCAGTTCCTCCTGGAACAGGTATCGTTCACCAGGTTAACCTTGAATACCTTGCTTCTGTAGCAGCTACTAAATCTGTAGACGGCGAAACAGTAGTATTCCCGGATTCTTTGGTAGGTACGGACTCCCATACGACTATGATCAACGGTCTTGGCGTAGTGGGCTGGGGCGTAGGCGGTATCGAGGCTGAAGCTGGCATGCTTGGCCAACCGCTTTACTTTGTAACTCCTGAAGTCATCGGCTTTAAATTGACAGGCAGCCTTGCTGAAGGTTCGACTGCAACTGACCTGGCACTGACGGTTACTCAAATGCTTCGTAAAAAAGGCGTTGTCGGCAAATTTGTTGAGTTCTACGGTCCTGGTCTATCCAATATCAGCCTAGCTGACCGCGCAACCGTTGCTAACATGGCTCCTGAGTACGGCGCTACTGTAGGTTTCTTCCCGGTTGACAGCGAAACTTTGGATTTCTTGCGTCAAACAGGCCGTAAGGAAGAGCAAGTTAAGCTAGTTGAAGACTACTACAAAGCACAAGGCATGTTCCGTACGGATGATACTCCGGATCCTGTGTTCTCTGATGTCATCGAGCTGGATCTATCTACTGTTGTACCTTCTCTGGCTGGTCCTAAGCGTCCGCAAGACCGCGTTGAGCTTACAGCTATGCAGCAAGCTTTCAACGAAATTATCCGCACGCCGATCGACAAAGGCGGTTACGGTCTAAGCGATGAGAAAATTGCACAGGTTGTGCCTGTAGCTCATAAAGACGGCCAAACTTCCCAAATGGGTACTGGCGCTGTCGTTATTGCTGCGATTACAAGCTGTACGAACACTTCCAACCCTAGCGTTATGCTTGGTGCGGGACTTGTAGCTAAGAAAGCTGTCGAAAGAGGCCTTGTTAAGCCTGCTTACGTGAAAAGCTCTTTAACTCCAGGTTCTCTAGTTGTTACTGAATACTTGAAAAAAGCAAATCTGCTTGAGCCGCTTGAAGCATTGGGCTTCCACGTAGCAGGCTATGGCTGTGCGACTTGTATCGGTAACTCCGGTCCGCTTCCAGAGGAAGTCAGCCAAGCGATTGCAGAAAATGATATGACAGTTGCTGCCGTTCTATCCGGTAACCGTAACTTTGAAGGCCGTATCCACGCACAAGTAAAAGCTAACTACCTGGCTTCACCGCCGCTAGTAGTAGCTTATGCGCTTGCTGGAACAGTAAACATCGACCTTACTAATGATCCTATCGGACATGACAAGGACAATCAGCCTGTTTACTTGAAAGATATTTGGCCAACTAACCAAGAGATTAAAGATGCTGTTGCAGCTTCTCTTAATCCGGAAATGTTCCGTGACAAGTACGAGAACGTATTTACGCAAAACGAGCGTTGGAACGCAATCGATGTTCCAGAAGGCGAAAGCTACGAGTGGGATGCGAAATCAACTTATATTCAAAATCCTCCGTTCTTCGAAAACCTTGGCTCTGAGCTTGACGATATTGAAGATATCCCGGCTGCAAGCGTGCTTGCGCTTATGGGTGATTCTGTTACAACTGACCACATCTCACCTGCCGGCAACATCACGGTACAAAGCCCAGCGGGCCAATACCTGGTAAATAACGGCGTTGAGCGCAAAGACTTCAACTCCTACGGTTCGCGCCGTGGTAACCATGAAGTTATGATGCGCGGAACATTCGCTAACATCCGTATCCGCAACCAGGTTGCTCCTGGTACTGAGGGCGGCGTAACGACTTACCTGCCAACGGATGAAGTAATGTCCATCTATGACGCATCTATGAAATATCAAGCAGAAGGCAAAAACCTTGTCGTTCTAGCAGGTAAAGAGTACGGTACTGGAAGCTCCCGCGACTGGGCGGCTAAAGGAACTTACTTGCTTGGCGTTAAAGCTGTTATCGCTGAAAGCTTCGAGCGTATTCACCGCTCCAACCTTGTTGGAATGGGCGTTCTTCCGCTGCAATTCCAAGAAGGCCAAAGCTGGAAAACGCTTGGTATTACAGGCCGCGAAACATTCGATATCAAAGGCTTGTCCAATGATGTACAACCTGGCGAGGCTGTAACTGTAACAGCTGCTCGCGAAGATGGCACATCGTTTGAATTCAAAGCTATTGTCCGTCTTGATTCACTAGTGGATGTAGACTACTACCGCAACGGCGGTATCCTGCAAACCGTATTGCGTCAAATGATCGCAAACATGGGCTAATCCGCACAAAAGCAAAGCACAAGTCTCGTGGCTGTTTCAGCCTGCGGGCTTGTGCTTTTTTTAAAAATATTAGTGGCTCAATCTTATAGTCAGCGCTCGACTGATTCGATCGCGCGATTTCTAACGAAGCAGAGAAGCCTTATTTTACAAAATTCGATCTATTTTAGATTCTAACGAAGGCTGGTTTCGTTAGGAGTAAATTTTCCACCTTTCTGAGTGATATTGGGGAAAATAAGGCCGTGAGGATTCGTTAGATTTCAAAACGGCACCTTTTAGGGGTTGTAACGAAATCAGAATTCGTTAAGCACTGATTTCTGTTTTGAGCCATAATAGTAAAAGTTTTTTTCTTATCCTGTTTCTATATTTCATCGGTAAACGCGCCTGTTCAAAGGGCGGCGACAGCCGTTTCACCTTGCTTCGCTTGATACTCCAGCAATCTAAGCAGCAGCACAACAGCTTCCGCTCTGGTTAGCTGATCGGCAGGCGCAAACCGCTTGCCGGATTTTCCTTCGATGAGCTTCTGCTTGGACAGCTCTGCTATCGCTCCTCTTGCCCACGCAGGAATAGCATTATGATCCGCAAAGCCGGTTTCTGCTGCATGGGTTGAGGACAAGCCAGCTGCCCGTGCTATCATTACAGCTGCTTGCGCCCGTGTTACATTATCATTTGGCCGGAAGCTGCCATCGGAAAATCCGTTAATGATTCCTGCGGCCACAGCTTGCGCAATCTCGTGCTTCGCCCATTCGCTGTTCTGTTGATCAGTAAAAGGAGGCTCTTCTCCATTGCCGTCAAGCTTTAAGGCACGCGCCAGCATAACGGTTAACGCAGCCCGGGTAATGCTTTGCTCCGGCTTAAACTGTCCATTGGAATAGCCTTTAACGATACCCAGCTGCTGTGCTTTTAAAATGTTCGGCTCTGCCCAGTGCCCTTCTATATCTGGAAACACTTCTTCGCTACTGTTTAGAGCGGTGCGGGTGATACGAAGCGTGTAAGTTTTTGTTGTGCCATTCTCCGCTTGAACCTGCAGCGAAATGATGTTTTCACCTTCATGAAGAGCAATAATATTACTGCCTCCTGCCTGACCGGAAATAACGATTTTGGCGGCTGGATGAACAGCCTGTGTGCTTATAACAACTTTGCCTGAAGCTGTTTCAGCTGTATAAGAAGTAAGCTCTGGACGAAATGCCGGAGACAACGACAGCACGGCTCCGTCCACTTCAGTAAGCTCCAGCTGCTGCAGCCCCGCTTCGGCAGACAGCACTGGCGGCGTGTAAGGCGGCACAATCGGAACAGCCTCTCCGTGTATACTCAGCTCCGTTATGCTGTTCCACGCATTAACCGTGTTGCCGTATGCTTTAATGCGGACAAAATGGCCTGTCGATTCACGCAGCGTATAAGTTTCAAGGTCTGCTGTAAGGCCGCTGCCTTGACCGCTGTATACCCAATCCCAATTATACCCGTCCTTCGACACCTCGATATCAAAGAAGGTGCTGCGCTTGTTGCCGTTATACCAAGCGATAGCCGCCTGCTGTACACGCTTTTCTTCGCCCAGATCGAGCAGCAGCCAGCTCGTTCCTTCGTCGGACCAGCGTGTCGTCAAATTACCGTCCAAAACATTCTCCGGCACATTGCCGTCATGCCCACTCGCCTTTATAGCTTGAATAGACAATGCAGTTTGCCTATTAGGCTGGCCCGCCGCCGGCTCTTGCCTGGACGGCTCGCCGAATCTTGTTTCTCTTATTTTAAATTCTATAAAGTATTCGTTACTTTTTGCTGCTGCCGTAGGATCGATAACCTTAATCCGATAAACGCCTGGAGCAATTTGCTCTACTTCCGTCGCATGCTGAGGATGAGCCGGAACAGCTGTAATATCGGGAAGCGGATCCCCGTAAGCCACTTCCTTGCTGTATACAAATTGGTTTTCTTCAAACTCAGGCATTGCTTGACCATTCAGTTGAATAGCCTGCAGCTTGGCAGCCGCTGCGCTTTCAACCGTCCACTGATCAAGCGGCACAACCGCTGGCGTATCGCCCGGCAGCGCTTGTCCCTGAAGCAGCGGCACCATCCGTAATGCAATAGTAGTCTCCGTCATATTTTGTAAATGAACAGCCAGCTTTTTAATGCCGGCATTAGCATTTTGTCCAGACGGGTTAGGCGATTGCGGCAAGGGAGAGGCGTTCATTACCTCAAGGCTTGCATTTGCTGGAGCCAGGAGCTGTACCCAAAGTCTTTTTCCGTCTTTGCTCAGCACAGCAGTGCGGCCGTCAGGCTGCACTTCAATCTCTGCCTGCGAGTGCATAAACCAGTACAGCTCGGACTGATTTTTTGCTGTTATTTCATCCTGCACCAGGAACTCCCTGCGATGATTGGTCAGCGCCAGTCCGCGCTTTGCTGACAGCACTTGATCCTGATAAGCCTCCGTCATATCAGCAATCGCAAAAGCGCCTTCCGGTTTATTATCGTCTCTTGCGATAATCGGTGATACGGCTTTGCTGTCCTGCTGCAGCTTCGACGATGGATTAATGACGATCGTATTTTGCCCCTCCGGCGTTTTTCTGTAGTAAGTCCAGCGTGCCGATCCTGGCGAACGATCCCAATAGCCCGGCAAATTATAATCCTCTTTGCCCAAATCCATTGCCCATCGTACACCGTAGGCATCGAGCACAAAAGTGCCGATATCCAGGTCGCCATGCGGCGTGCCGTTAATCCCACCTTTGAATCCGGCAAACAACGCATTCGGATCGTTCCAGGAGCTGCGCATCGTCATAGCATGCTGCCTGCTGAAATAATAGTCTTTATATGGCGGTTCGCTGCCCTCATACAAGTCAGCGTCGTACCACAGCATATCGTACAAGCCTGCCTTATCCATCTGTGCATTGCTGAACTTATGGTACCATGCGTAGCCTGGCTCATCGAAGCGGTTTGCAAACCAAAGCAGCAGCTTGCCTGATATAAATGCCGGATCATTGTCAGCGTAATTGAACGTTCCTTGTGTTCCGGTAATATAAAGCGGGTAATCCGGCGTTTCTTTAATGCCTTCATAGTTTGAGAAGCCAAAATCATGACCGAATGCATTGGTCAGCGCCGATAGCAGATAGACCAAATAAGAGGTGCCGTACTCCCAGTATGCCGGCCCTTCCAGCGAAGAGCCGTCCGGCGCATATTGGCGCAGGTCGTGCTGCAGCGATTTGAAGGCGCCGTGCAAAATTTGCCCGGCAATCGCCTCTTCCTCATCGGCGATGGCTATAGCACCTGCGATCATGCCAGCGTTGCATACAAAATTCCAGTTATTTTTGTCTATCGTCCAGCCGGACATATTGCTATAGAGCGGCAAGGCCTGCTTCAGCCCTTTTTCTACAATTGCCTCACGAACCAGCTCTCTTTGTTCCGCGGTAAGCACATCATAGAGCAGGTCGTAGCCGACAGCAGCACCATAGGTCGTCATTGCTGTATCCAGAAAATGCTCGGGACTCCAGTCCTTATATGCTGCGGAGGAAATATTTTCGAGCTCCAGCCATGCCCGCGCCAAATAATCATCATTGCCGGTCACACGATAGGCAAAGGCCAGCGTGACGATATGGCTGGAGGCGGATGTATCAAGACGCAGCCCATCCGGCTTATTGTACGGTACAACCGGCTGCGTCAGCAGGTTGTCAGCGGAACGCTGCACATTGTCCAGCCAGTGCAGCATATTCTCATCCGAGGCATCAAGCAAAGCTTCAATTCTAGAAAAGTCAGCTTCCGTTGCCAAAAGACGCGGATGGTGATTTGCATTATTATCTTTGAGCTCACTTATAATATCTGATGCTTGCGGAGTTAAATAAATATATACGACTGCCTCTGCCGTCCCTCCAAATCCATCAGCCACAAGCACAGTGAAAGCGTCCTGGCCAGCATAATCCGCTTGCGGCGTATACGTATAACTGCCGTCGCTTTTAAAATCAATTGCCCCATACAGCGGCTGAGCTGCAATCGAATACGTCAATGCATCTTTATCCGGATCGCTCGCCACAATTTTACCGTTTACAACCATCCCCTTATTGACTGCATGCAGACCATTGTCTGCCCATGGCGGCTGATTCATGCGATCTACATTTACTGTAATTTGTACTACCGCATAGCTGCCGTCAGGATCACTGATCAAGACCGAAAACATATCCTGTCCGTAGAAGCCTGTACCCGGGTAATAGCTCCAGCGCCCTGCTTCGCTAACCTTGGCTAGGCCGTTAGAAGGCTGCGCCTGTATGCGGTAGCTCATCTGTTTGCCGCTGTTATGCGATACAAGTACATTACCTTCTGCTGGTTTACCTTGCTCTGTACTTACCGTTTCATCCTCAGCCACAATATCTTCTCCATTCTCTCCTGCATAAACGATAACGGAGGCTCCAATTTTGCCGTCCTTGGAAGACGCGGTAATTGTAGCAACCCCATTGCGGTGTGCAACCACCTTGCCTTCCTGCACCGATACGGTATCAGGATCAGATGACCGCCATACGATTTCAGTATCTGTCGTATTCGCCGGCACCAGGCTGACGCCAAGCTGTATCGCTTCACCGTTTACCGGTACTTTATAGCTTGGTATATCAAATAGGATGGCCTCCAGCGGATACTTTGGCGTTATCGATATGTCGTCCAGCCAGACGGTTCCTTTCCCTTTTTCCAAAAAGGTTTCAATTCGGAACGAAGCAACCTCCGGACGATCCAATATAATAAAATCCAGCTCGATCAGCTGCCAATCTGCCGTGCCTTGCACGGATTTGGCATCGATCATCCCGCCCGTGACGCCGGACATCCCTTTGTTAGCAGCATCATAAAATTGAATGCGGGCAGATGCCTTTGTGGCATTTTCAGTTTTTACCCAATGGCTGTACGTAAAGCTTTTTCCCTTCATCTCTTCCGTAACCGGAATGATCTGATACACAGTCCCTCTGCTTTCCGGTCCTTCCGCTTCCATCTTTACGGATTGCATGCCGCCGTTTTTGATAGCGGTATCCAGTGAAAAAAGGACATTGCCGATATAAGCTGCGCCCGTATAGCTTGCTTTTTTCCAATCCTTTGCAAAGCCGTCACCGCCAATCTCTTCAAAGCCTCCATTCATGACCAAGCCTGCTTCTGCGGCCTCCCCCTCAGCCATAACAGCAGCTTGCGGCTGACCGGAAGCAAGCATAACCTCAGCAAGCAGCAATGAGAAGCATATAAGCGATGCCAATGCCGCCTTCCATTTGCGGGTTATCATTATTTCCCCTCCAATCGTAAACGCTTACAAGTAGTTTCTTTTAATTCCCCCCGAACAGCAATAATACTCTTCGGAGGGAAACTGTTAGTTAGCCATATAGCGGTCGTAAGCGCGCTGCTCAAGCTCAAGCAATTCTTTAATGCCTAGAGCATCCAAGCGCTTCAAATATTTTGCAAAGTTATCGTCGTTAATCGGCTCCGCTCCAAGCACCCATTTTTGCAGCATCTCGTCCGCATAAGTGTTTACCGCAACGTTAAGCTCCTGGAACTTCGTTCTTTCCTCTTCTGTATACGTCACAGACGGATAAGCCTCTTGAATGTAGCCCTTGCCTACATACTCTTCAATGCCTTTAAGCGCTATTTCATTCGTCCATTGCTTCTCATACTCATAATCTTGATGGAAGCCTATTTCAAGTTGGCCTCCTTCTTCCTGCAGCTGTTGAATAACCGATTTCTCATTGTTCAGCACTTCGTCTTTGAATTTCGGTTTGCCGTCAACCATCTCGTAATGCTTGCCCTCGATGCCAAAGTTCATCAATTTTCTGCCGTCCTCTGAAAACCAGAAATCCAAATATTTGATAGCTTCTACCGGATGCTTGCTGCTTGAAGCGATTCCCCAGCCGTTCGGATGCGTCAATTTACGGGAAGAAGCCTCTATGATCACACCATTGCTGTTCGCAGGCGGCGCAATCGGAACCAGATTAAAGCCTTCTACTTGCGAAGCCAGCTTATCATTATATACTGCTGTACTGGAGAACCAGTCATGTACAACACCGCCGGTATTATCACCGAACAAAATATCACGAGCCTTAGCGCCGCGTGTAAAGATTTCTTTGTCAATCAAGCCTTCCGCATACCATTTTGCAATATTTTCAACCGCTGTTTTGTAAGCAGGCTCATACATGCCGTACTTAACGACGCCGTTCTCAGCAAAAAATCCACGCTTTGTGCCATCGCTTCCGCCGCTGGCGCCCCATAGGCTGATCAGATCATAAATCCCGTCCATATTTGCACGGCTCAGAAATGGAACCTCATCTGTTTTATTGTTGCCGTTCGGGTCCTTTTCCTTGAATGCCTTCAACACTTCATACAGCTCATCGACTGTCGTCGGCGCTTTCAATTCCAGCTTATCCAGCCAATCCTGGCGGATAAACCATCCTTTGGCTGCGGGTCCGTCCGGCGTAAAGTTAATAAAGTAAATTTTACCGTCTGGCGCCTTAGCGAACTTGGCTGCATTCGGATTCTCTTCAAAATGCTTTTTAATATTCGGAGCATGCTCCTCAATCAAGTCGTCCAGCGCCAAAAACGCGCCTTCCATCCCATAACTGTCATACTGCTCCTTCGTCTGATGATGAACGATATCAGGCAAACTGCCGGATACCATCATGACATTAAACATTTCTTTACTGTTTGTAGAAGCTTTGGACGCTGTGCCCTTCAGCTTTATATTGGTTAATTCAGCAGCCTTCTTAAATACAGGCCATTCATCATCGAAAATAAACTTATCTGCATAATGCAAGTGAATTTTCAGCTCTAGCGGATCTTTTGTAATCAAGTGGCCAGTCAATTGCTCCTCGGCAGGAGGATTGCTTTCCTGCGGCTTGCTCGTTGCCGGATTGTTCGTATTATTCGGCTTTTCGCCGCTTGAGCAGCCCGCAAGCAGGGAAGCGAGCATCGTCATAGCTATAATAGATGAAGCCAACCATTTCTTTTTCATGTACAAATAGACCTCCCAGAAATTGTTGTATGCTTAATATAAAATTTCTTTTTTTAAAGTGCTATCCAGCAATTGTACAAGCTCTGTTTCCTATGCGCTAGCCTTTAATTGAACCAACCATAACGCCTTTGACAAAATATTTCTGAATGAAAGGATATACAGCGATAATCGGAATAATCGATACAACAATCGTCGCATAAATGACCGTTTCTTTGGAATAGACCGTCATGTCTCCCATTTCATCCATAATGTTCATCTCGACGATTAATTTTTTCAGCAGCACCTGAAGCGGCACCTTATTCTCATCCTTCAAAATAATCATCGCCCAGAAATAACCGTTCCATCTGAGTACGGCATAGAACAGCCCGATCGTTGCGAGAGCTGCTTTGGAAAGCGGCAGGTAAACCATGCGCAGCACCTGCAAATCGCTTGCTCCATCCACCTTGGCTGCTTCCTCCAGCTCTTCCGGTATGCTCTGAAAAAAGGTTCTCATCAAAAATACATAGAAGGTTGTGATGGCGAAGGCAATAATAATGGTAAAGCGGTTATCCAGCAGCGACAAATCCCGCAAATTGAGATACGTCGGAATCATGCCTGCCTGGAACCACATCGTTAAGGCGATAAAAAAGCTGATCGCCGTACGCCCCATAAGCCGTTTCTTCGAAAGAGCATACGCGCCGCTCACCGTAAATAACAGGTTGGCCGCTACCCCAAATACCGTATAAAAAATCGTATTGGCATAAGCAATCCATATCCCTTTCTCTGCCAGCACCTTCGCATAAGACTCAAAGGTAATATCGCTTGGGAGCAATATGACCTTGCCCCGAATAACAGCATCCGCCGAGCTGATCGAAGCAGACAGAACGTAAACGAACGGATATAAGGTCAGCAATGCAATTGCTGCAAGCAAAATATAGTTAAAGACCGAAAATACTTTCTCGCCCGCGCTTTGTTTCAGTTCAATCACCTACCATAACCCTGTATCGGTCAGTTTTTTACTAATCTTGTTTGCAGCGACGACCAGGATAAAGCCGATAACAGCATTGAACAACCCGACTGCTGTAGCCAAATCGTATCGTCCCTCCTGCAGTCCTGCCCGATATACATAAGTATTAATTACATCTGCCGTCTCGTAAGTCGCCGGCTGATACAGAAGAATAATGGCCTCGTAGCCTACCTCCATCAACGTGCCGATTTTCATAATCAGCATAATGACAATCGTTGGCATAATAGACGGAAGCGTAATATGCCATATTTGCTTCCAGCGGCTTGCCCCATCGAGTATGGCCGCCTCATACATGGACGGATTGACGCCCGCCAAAGCAGCAATATAAATAATGGTGCCGAAGCCGGCTTCTTTCCATATATCCATCGATAGTATGAAGATGGGCCGGAAAAAATCCGGATTGGTCAGGAAGTACTGCTTTTCCCCTCCCATCATCTCGATCAAAATATTAACAATTCCGTTGCTCGGCGCCAAAAAGTTAGTCACGATGCCTGCTACTACAACTACTGAAATAAAGTGAGGCAGGTACGTAAAGGTTTGCACTGTTTTTTTGAAAAACGAATTTTTCACTTCATTCAGCAGCAAGGCAAGAACAATAGGAGCCGGAAAAGCAAACAGCAGCTGAAAAAGACTAAGCAGCAGCGTGTTTTTTATAAGCCGAAAGAAATAGGGGCTATTGAAAAAGGTTTCGAAATGTTTGAAGCCAACCCAGGCGCTTTGTTCGATTCCTTTATAGACACTGAAATCTTTGAACGCGATTTGCAGTCCGTAAAGCGGCTTATAGGCAAAAATAATGTACCAGGCCAAAAACGGAATGAGCAGCAAGTAGAGATAACGGTCTCTAATCAGGTTGGCTTTAATTTGTTTGAATGATAGCAGTCCTTTCTTCTCCTCTCTCATAGATCTGGACCTGCTCCGGCGGAGCGCTCTTATTCGCCGAACCAGTCTTTACACCCCAAACTATAGAGTGATGTGAAAGCGCTGTCTATCTCCATTTTTTCGATTACCACCATTTATTCATGCAAGGCTGCGGGCTTTATCGAATGTGCATTTTTTTATCTATCACCAAATTTGCATATACGGCCGTCTTTACAAAACTATGTGCTATAATTTAAAAACCTATCGTAACGTTCAAGTATAATCCGAGGAGAGATTAGGTTGTTCAAAAAGTCTTTCTTTACTAAACTGCTTATTGCTTACTTCACTATTGTTATCGCTTACACGGCAATCGCGGTCTGTTTATTTTTTTATAAGGACAACCAAAATGTCCGGCATGAGCTGAACCAGAAAAATCAATCCTTTTTGGAGCAGGCGCGTGAAAAAATCGACTCCAAATATGCTGTCGCTTTCAATTTGATCAATCAATTAAAGCTTAATGAGCATATTATCAATTTTGCTTCCGGCGACAGTGACTACTATTCCATAACACGAACTTATTATGAGCTGCGCAATCATTTAGATGCTTTCGCTGAATTTGGATACAAAATTGATCTGATGGAAAATGATGGCGAGCTTGTTATTACGCCGCACTATTCCATTGATAAAGAACGGTATTTTGAGGAAATTGGCCTGTCAGAGGAACTATTCCAGGATAAATTGTCTTTGTTGAACGGGAAAAGACTGAATACGTTAGCTACATTGCCCAGCAGCCCCAGCCATACAGAAAATACTGAGGACGATTCTGTCTACGGGTATGATAGGGTAATTACAACCGTAAGCCCGGAGAAGATGAGGAGAGGCAACACTTTATTTTTCATTGTATCTATATATGAACAGCAGCTTCTTCCTTTGCTGGCTTCAGAAAGCCATGAAGCTTTTGCCATCATTGAGGATGACCAGTATGTCGCGTTCAAATCTACGTTTGACAGCAAGCAAACAGCAGAGCTGCTTCGTCTGCCACTAGATCAATTGGAAAAGCCCGTGTCAGCAGATTATGAGAAGTACAAATCCGGCCCGTACGAAATTCATATGATCCGTTCGTTAACGATGCCTGCTTGGACTTATATGTATTTGACGCCGGTTCAATCGTTTGACGAAACCTTTAATATGAACGGGACCTTATTATTATTCGGCATTTTAACCGCTGCTGGCCTTATAGTCTCTTATATCGTTACGAGAAGAATGTACAAGCCGGTAAACCGTCTTGTCGATCTGTTCAAAGGCTATGATCATACGCCCAATAAGGATGAATTCACGTTTCTTCATGAAACCGCAGTCAAAATCAATACGGCCAACGAGCAGCTGAAATCAGCCATGAATGAAAATAGGCTGCCGCTGCGCGAGAAATTTATGCGTGATCTGCTGCACGGCCTTGTGCCGCAGGAGCAAATTCAGGCACAGCTGGGCGCGCATCAGCTGGAGCAGCTGCAAAGCGATCTCACCGTATGCGTCATTGCCTTTTCCAAGCTAAAGGAGTTGATGGAGCAATACTCCAAAGAAGCAATTTTAACGATTAAATCCCAAACCTCTTTAATTATGCAAGAGGAGCTGAAGGAAAGCTTCGTCTGCGAGCTGCTCGATTTGGATTTTAGCAAATATGTGCTTATCGTTCAGCATACTAATACCGAAGATATTCAAAGAAAGCTTACCCAAACGATGTCTCATATTACAGAGGGCTATACCTTCGGCATGATTGCTGCTGTCGGCCAGCCTGTCAGCTCCGTTGCCGATATTGAGCAATCGTTCAGTCAAGCCATGCAAGTGTTGGAGTGGAGATCAGCAGTTGATAGAACAACGATTATGACTTACAAGCAGCTTAGCCAGATGCAGATGGACAATTATTATTATCCGATCGATGCCGAACGGGACATAATCAGTCTTGTCATCCGTGGAGAACGTGAGCAGGCCAGTACGATATTAAACCGTATACTGCAAGAAAATTTGGAGAAAAGAACATTAATACCGGAGCAGCTGGAGCAATTCGGCTTGCTGCTTCTGGCCACGCTCAACCGTATTATGCAGCAGCTGAATAAGGCGCCGAGCGAGTTTTGGCAGCAGCATAACGACCCGCTGGAAACGCTGCGGAATAGTGAATCGAGTGCTGAGGCGATCTCCGCCATCGTTCATTTGTTCGATACGATGATCGATATGATCAGTCAGCAAAGTGAAATGATGGATCAAAGCACCGTGAAGCAAATGATGGAATATATCCATGAAAACTACCATATTGATCTGTCGCTCACTATGATCGCAGAAACCTTCAATTTTTCTCCGGGTTATGTGAGTGTCGCCTTCAAAAAATACGCAGGCGAAAACTTCAAGGATTACTTGAATATTTACCGCGTGCAAAAGGCTAAAGAGATTATGCAGAAGGAAAAAGTAAAAATCGGTGATTTGGCTCTAATGGTCGGCTGCAACAATGCCAACACCTTTATTCGCATGTTCCGCAAATATGAGGGGATCTCGCCGGGGCAGTATGCAAAAAATGTGCAGTAAGGCAGCCTTGATGACAGAGGGGTCATTACAAGGAGGTTTAACGAATCCCTACACGGGTACCGCCAATACCAACCCCTTATGGCTTTTGTGACTTCGTAATTATAGGCGCTGTAATTTAAAAATGCTCCCCTTACAGTTTAGGCACTTATACCTTGCCTATCTGCTGCAGGGAGCATTTTTATTTTCACTTCATCATCGTACCCATTCTTTTTGCAGATTCGATCATGACAGCCGAGTACTCCTTCATCCGCTCGAGTGTCAGCCTGCTGGCAGGTCCCGAAACAGACAGCGCGGCAACCAATTTGCCTGTTCGATCAAAGATAGGCGCAGATATCGCTGCTACCCCTGATTCTCTTTCCTCCACGCTTGTCGCATAGCCTTGAGCGACTAATTCCTTCAGCTGTTCTTTATACTGCTCAATCGAAATATTCGCTTGAAACATAGGGTCATCCATAACGAGCGCTTGAATTTGCGGATCGGCAAAAGCGATCAATACCTTGCTGGAGGCGCCTGCATACAGTGGCAGGCGAGCTCCGACAGGCGCGACCCGGCGAATCGGTTCATTGCTCTGCACCGCCTGAATCCGTATCCGCTCGCTGCCGTCCCGCACATAGATGCTCACCGTCTCTCCCAGCGCATCACGCAGCCTGACCATCTCTGGCAGCCAGATAGTAGCCTGGTCATCGGTTCTTGATAAATTCGCCGACAGCTCCCATATTTTAAGGCCAAGATGATATCGGTCTGTATCATGGTCCCGCTCTATAAAGCCTTTCTCCTCCAAGGTTGCCAGCATGCGATGAACCGTACTTTTATGCAAGCCTACATGCTCGGCAATTTCAGTCATCGCCCAATCCGTTCGAATGGTAAAGCATAATAATATATCCAAGGCCCGATCAACGGCCCTTACGGTAGACTTGCCTTCATCCATACTTGCAAACCTCCCATCTAAAAAGCAGCAAGTTTTATATAACACTATTGTACCACAGGAGTTTCACTCTTCGAAACCCCATTTCATATTCGTTGATATTCATTCTCATTTAGTATACCTTAAATACTACTTCGCCGTAAAGCTTAATGGTTTAATTTCCCATAGCTGGTCCCTATGTATTACAGTCATGTTACAACAAAATAACAATTTTGCCTGACTAATTGACACATTTAATCTATAGCATTACGATTAATAGAAGTAAGCTATTATAGTTGACGAGTAATCTGCCCAATTTTAACCAACCGGTATGGAAGCAAGCTTCACGATAAGCGCATCACCAGATGACAACGCTTCCAAACTAAATATTATGTATAGGGGGCCTGCATCATGAATTCTTTATTGCCTAGACAACAAGTGCTTGAAGGCTCTTATACGGCTCACCCCCCTGCGCTGCCAGGGTTTCCAGTTGTAACTGAGCGCACTCGCGCTGCCAAATATAAAAGGTACCATAAGCTAATAGCAGTTCTTTCGGCTTTTTTGGCCGCAGCATTGCTAGTCATCGTTGTTTTTCACGGCTTTCTTGCCTGGATGATTGCCAATCCTTATGTTGCGCCTCTTTCCTCCAATCCTAAGGATGCCATTGGCCTTAATTATGAGGATGTTCTATTCCCTAGCGCCAGCGGCCGGTCCATGGTTAGCGGCTGGTTCATTCCGGCAGAAGACAATACCCGGACAGCAGCTTCCAGCAAAACCATTATTTTCAGCCACGGCTACGGTGCGAATCGCGAGGAAAGCTGGGTACCTATGTACGAGCTGACAAAGCTGCTGCATAGTTTGCACTACAACGTGCTTATGTTTGACTACGGCTACGCTTCCCAGGAGTATAAATCCCCAGCTACCGGGGGCTATGAGGAATCACAGCAGCTGCTGGCCGCTGTTCACAATATGAAAGCCAGAGGCAGCGAGCATATTATCGTTTGGGGATTTTCGATGGGCGCCGGAACGGCTCTGCAAACAGGGCTGCTCACAGATGATATTGATGCCATGCTGCTTGACAGCTTGTTTTTACCTAGCTCCGAAGCCTTATTTGATAATCTGAACCAATTTATAGCTTTGCCTAAATTCCCTTCTCATGCACTTATTCAAGCCATACTGCCGCTATGGACAGGAACCAGCTTTCAAAATATTCCAGCCAGCACGGTAATGAACAATTCGTATCCTATACCTCTTTATGTCATGCATGGTACGAATGATGCCAAGGCTGATTATACAACTGCCGAAGCTATCGCCGCTTCGCAGCATAATCCTTTATCCCGCTCCTGGATCGTACAGGGCGGCCAGCATGAAATGCTGTTTCGGATGCATGCCAGAGAATATATTTCTCGAGCCGCTCTATTCCTGGGGCAAGTCGAGCAGATGCTGGAGGAAGAAAGCAGCACTTAACCATAGAAGGGTCAGGAGGCTCCGATTTATTATGGAGCAGCCTGACCCTTTATTAAAATATTGGGATCCTCGTTAGTGATACTTTTTCCCATACAGCACGCGGTGCATCTCGCGGCCGATCGTCCGGTAACTGGATAAGCCGTTAAAATCAGAATAACGCGGAATATGCTCAAGCTGCTCGCCTTCCAGATTATAAAAAACATCTTTTTTATCGAAATTATCAAAAAAGCCAAAATCGAGGCTCGTTTCTGCTTTTGTTACTGCTTGATGGCCAACGGTTTTGAAAAAGCCATTTTTCCAACCGGAAATATTGACTACTGTTGGTGCAAGCAATAGCTTGTATTGGTCAAGCTGTGCAGGAACCTCCTTGCTCGTACCATGGCAATTATACAAATAAATGAGGTTCATCCCTTTGAAATTCAAATTTAGCCCTTGAATATCTGTCTGAATGACTTTAGCAAAGTAATAATAATTATGCTTAGGCTGAACCACGAAAATATCACCGGCTGCAGGCTGGCTTGTCGACTTGTCCATGGCAATTAATTCCGTAAATTCATCTAACATATGTATTGCCTCCCCCTACTGTTTATGCATCCATCTTAGTCGAAATATGAAACGATTACAACCCGATTACAACTTCTATTCTGCTCCTAATGCTGCAAGAACGAGCTTATCGTATGTAACCAATACACACTATGTATAATATTTCTTTTTATCCTTCGTTATGCATGGGATAAAAAACATCTGAATAGTACAATAACAATTGAATGGTAGCGGCGGGGCGCATAACTCGACAGTCTCCAAACTGTGGAGGCTGTAGGCAAACATTTGCAAGGTGCTTTGATGGTGCTCCTTCCTAGCCGGCCAGTCGTTCCGTTATTACACCCAAAATCGCAGTTTTGAAGCGGCTAAGTGACAATGGTTCCGTTATTGGCCAAAAAATCACTAGAAAAGCCCCAGTTAAAGCCGAATAGCGGAATGTGTGTCCGTGAAATTCAAAAAATGACGGTTTTAAGACGAATAACGGAACGTGTGTCCGCGAAACTCAATAATGACGGTTTAAGGACGAATAACGGAACGTGTGTCCGTGAAACTCAATAATGACGGTTTAAGGACGATTAGCGGAACGTGTGACCAAGTCGATACATATGGGCAACATTCGTTAGTGCCCCCTTCTCCCATTGCTTAAAGGAGAGGCATTGTGCGCATATTCGACTTTCCCAAAACTGTAACGGTTGTGGGAGGCGCTATTTAGCGAAAAATAGGTGTTTTGAAATTTTAACGGTTGTGGGGAGCGTTACGTGTGAACTTTTGCCCTGTTTATGCCAGGTTTTAGGAAGATAAGGCTTCCTACAACCGTTAGACTTTGAAATAGGCTGATTTCGGGACA